>NZ_JARJHW010000299.1:0-5047 GCF_040560175.1 Streptomyces panacea | reverse complement strand
GCACGGACCCCGCCCCGTTGCTCCCCGACCGCGAGCCGTACCGCGTACTGGGTACGGAAGCCGCGGCGGACGCCGACCCCGAGCTGCTGCTGCGGCTCTACGCGGAGCTGGTCCGCGGCCGTCGGTTCAACGCGCAGGCCACCGCCCTCACCAAGCAGGGCCGACTCGCCGTCTACCCGTCGAGCACCGGTCAGGAGGCCTGCGAGGTCGCCGCGGCCCTGGTGCTCCAGGAGCAGGACTGGCTCTTCCCCAGCTACCGCGACACCCTCGCCGTCGTGGCGCGCGGCCTGGACCCCGTCCAGGCCCTCACGCTGCTGCGCGGCGACTGGCACACGGGGTACGACCCCCGCGAGCACCGCATCGCCCCGCTCTCCACACCGCTGGCCACCCAGCTGCCGCACGCCGTCGGGCTGGCGCACGCGGCGCGCCTCAAGGGTGACGACGTGGTCGCGCTCGCCATGGTCGGCGACGGCGGCACCAGCGAGGGCGACTTCCACGAGGCGCTGAACTTCGCCGCCGTATGGAAGGCGCCCGTCGTCTTCTTCGTGCAGAACAACGGCTTCGCCATCTCCGTCCCGCTCGCCAAGCAGACCGCGGCGCCGTCGCTGGCGCACAAGGCCGTCGGCTACGGAATGCCGGGCAGGCTGGTCGACGGGAACGACGCCCCGGCGGTGCACGCGGTGCTCGGCGAGGCCGTGCGGCGGGCCAGGAGCGGCGGCGGCCCGACGCTCATCGAGGCCGTGACCTACCGCATCGAGGCTCATACGAACGCGGACGACGCGACGCGTTACCGCGGCGACGCCGAGGTGGAGGCGTGGCGGGCCCACGACCCGGTCCGGCTGCTGGAGCACGAGCTGACGGAGCGCGGGATGCTCGACGAGGACGGGATCAGGAAGGCCGCCGACGACGCCGACGCGATGGCCGCGCGGCTGCGCGACCGGATGAACGCCGAGCCGGAGCTGGACCCCATGGACCTCTTCGCGCACGTCTACGCGGAGCAGACGTCGCAACTGCGCGAGCAGGCGGCCCAGTTGCGGGCCGAGCTGGACGCGTCGGCCGACGACGCACCGGGACAGGGTGAGGCGCGATGACCACCGTTGCCTCCAGGGCAGCCAAGACCGCCAAGGCGGCGAAGCCGGCCACCATGGCGCAGGCGTTGCAGCGCGCGATGCGCGACGCGATGGCCGAGGACCCGACCGTGCACGTCCTCGGGGAGGACGTCGGCACGCTCGGCGGAGTCTTCCGGGTCACCGACGGACTCGCCGCCGAGTTCGGCGAGGACCGCTGTACGGATACGCCGCTGGCCGAGGCGGGGATCCTGGGCACGGCGGTCGGCATGGCGATGTACGGGCTGCGGCCCGTCGTGGAGATGCAGTTCGACGCCTTCGCCTATCCGGCGTTCGAGCAGCTGATCAGCCATGTCGCCAAGACGCGCAACCGCACACGCGGCGCGCTGCCACTGCCGATCACCATCCGGGTGCCGTACGGCGGCGGGATCGGCGGGGTCGAGCACCACAGCGACTCCTCCGAGGCGTACTACATGGCGACGCCCGGCCTCCATGTCGTCACCCCGGCGACGGTCGACGACGCGTACGGGCTGCTGCGGGCCGCCATCGCCTCCGACGACCCGGTGGTCTTCCTGGAGCCCAAGCGGCTGTACTGGTCGAAGGCGCAGTGGTCGCCCGAGGCGCCGGCCACGGTGGAGCCGATCGGCCGCGCCGTCGTGCGGCGTACGGGACTGAGCGCCACGCTGGTCACGTACGGCCCCTCCCTCACCGTCTGTCTGGAGGCGGCGGAGGCGGCGCGCGCGGAGGGCTGGGACCTGGAAGTGGTTGACCTGCGCTCGCTGGTGCCCTTCGACGACGAGACGGTCGTCGCCTCCGTACGGCGGACGGGCCGCGCGGTGGTCGTCCACGAGTCCAACGGCTTCGGCGGACCCGGCGGGGAGATCGCCGCCCGGATCGGCGAGCGGTGCTTCCACCATCTGGAGGCGCCGGTGCTGCGGGTCGCCGGATTCGACATCCCGTATCCGCCGCCGATGCTGGAGCAGCACCATCTGCCGGGTGTGGACCGGGTGCTCGACGCGGTCGCGCGGCTTCAGTGGGAGGCGGACAGCTGATGGCCCAGGTGCTCGAATTCAAACTGCCCGATCTCGGTGAGGGGCTGACCGAGGCCGAGATCGTCCGCTGGCTGGTGGCGGTCGGCGACGTCGTCGCGATCGACCAGCCCGTCGTCGAGGTCGAGACGGCCAAGGCGATGGTGGAGGTGCCGTGCCCCTACGGGGGCGTGGTCACCGCGCGGTACGGCGAGGAAGGCACGGAGCTGCCGGTCGGCGCGCCACTGCTGACGGTTGCCGTGGGGGCGTCGGAGCCGGGACCGGCCACTGCCGGGAGTTCCGAGGCGAGTTCGGGCGCGGGTTCCGACGCCGGACCCGGCTCGGCGGAGACATCGGGGAACGTGCTGGTCGGATACGGCACGGGCGCCCCGGCCGCCCGCCGCCGCCGGGTCCGCCCCGCGACGGCCGTGGTGGCACCCACCGCACCTACGGCGCTCACCCCACCCGTCGCGCCTATCGCACCTGTCGCACCTGTCGATCCGGTACCGACGCACGCGCACGAGCGTGCCGGGCCCGTTCCGGTCATCTCGCCCCTGGTGCGCCGGCTGGCCCGGCAGAACGGGCTCGACCTGCGGGCGCTGGCCGGATCGGGCCGGGACGGGCTGATCCTGCGGTGCGACGTCGAGCTGGCCATCGAGCGGATCGAGCAGGCCGTACAGGCCCCTTCCGCGCCCACGGCCGCACCCGCCGTGTCCGGAGCGGTCACCGAGCGCGTACCGCTGCGCGGTGTACGGGGCGTGGTCGCCGACAAGCTCAGCCGCAGCAGGCGCGAGATCCCGGAGGCGACCTGCTGGGTCGACGCGGACGCGACGGAGCTGATGACGGCCAGGACCGCCGCGAACGCGGCGGGCGGCCCGAAGATCTCCCTCATCGCCCTGCTGGCGCGGATCTGCACGGCGGCGCTCGCGCGGTATCCGGAGCTCAACTCCACGGTGGACATGGAGGCCAGGGAGATCGTCCGCCTGCGCGACGTCCATCTCGGCTTCGCGGCCCAGACCGAGCGCGGACTGGTCGTCCCGGTCGTACGGGACGCGCAGAGCCGCTCCGCGGAGTCGCTGAGCGCGGAGTTCGCCCGGCTGACGGAGGCGGGCAGGTCGGGGACGCTGACCCCCGGCGATCTGACCGGCGGGACGTTCACGCTGAACAACTACGGCGTGTTCGGCGTCGACGGCTCCACGCCGATCATCAACCACCCCGAGGCCGCGATGCTCGGCATCGGCCGCATCGTCGCCAAACCGTGGGTGCACGAGGGCGAACTGGCCGTACGCCAGGTCGTCCAGCTCTCCCTCACCTTCGACCACCGGGTGTGCGACGGCGGCACGGCGGGCGGCTTCCTCCGGTACGTGGCGGACTGCGTGGAACAACCGGCGGTGCTGCTGCGCACGTTGTAGGACGGGCCCGGGGACGTGCCCGTGAAGTCGCCTCCGCGCGCACGGCCCCGCCCGGCACCCGCCCCGGCACCCGTACGGCAGCGAGGTCGTACATCACGGTCGTACATCGCATACGTTCTGACGCGCGATCGCGGACCATACTTCAGCTATGACCATGACCGCCCATGACGCCATCGTGCTCGCCGGAGGTGCCGCCAAGCGGCTCGGCGGAGTCGACAAGCCCGCAGTCAGCGTCGGCGGGCGGGCGCTGCTCGACCGGGTGCTCGGTGCGTGCGGCGGTGCCGCGCGCACCGTCGTCGTGGGGGGTCGGCGGCCCACGGCGCGGCCCGTGCACTGGGCGCGCGAGGAGCCGCCCGGCGGCGGACCGGTCGCCGCGCTCGACGCGGGAGTGCGGCACGTCGAGGCGGACACCGTGCTGGTGCTGTCCGCGGATCTGCCGTTCCTGAAGAGGGAGACGACGCACCGGCTCCTGGACGTACTCGCGGCTGACGGGGAACGCGAGGGCGCGCTGCTCACCGATCCCGACGGCCGGGACCAGCCGCTGGTCGCCGCGTACCGTACGGAGCCGCTGCGCCGTGAGATCGCCCTCCTCGCCACCGAGTACGGCAGCCTCGCCGGGCTGCCGCTACGACTGCTGACGCATGAACTCGACCTCGCCCGGGTCGCCGCGGATGCCGACCCGCTCGCATCCTTCGACTGCGACACCTGGGAAGACATCTCCGCGGCGCGGGCACGCATCAGGGAGCATGGGACCGTGCTGGACGAATGGATCACCGCAGTCAAGGACGAACTCGGCTACGAGCTCGACGTCGACATCACCGTCCTCCTCGATCTCGCCCGCGACGCCGCGCACGGTGTCGCCCGGCCCGCCGCGCCGCTGACGACCTTCCTGGTCGGGTACGCGGCGGGCCGCGCCGCGGCCGGCGGCGGGGGTCCCGAGGCGGTGGCGGAAGCGTCCCGGAAGGCCACGGCGCTCGCCCTGCGCTGGGCCGACGAGGCTACCGAGGACGACGGCAAGGCCAAGGGGGCCGACGCCGGATGACGGCTCAGGACCGCGAGGTCGACGGCGTCGAGGACGTCCTCGCGCTGTTCGCCCGGCAGCCGGACCCGGCTCCCGGCGAAGAACCGGCCACCGAGCCGCGCCACGACCAAGACCAACACCAAGGCCAACACCAAGGCCACAACCGCCCTCACGACCGACACCGCGCCGCCACGCCCCCGAAGGCCGGGGCCGCCGACGCGGGCAGGCACCGCGCGTCGCCGTGGGCCGAGGCCCGTGCGATCGCGGCCCGCTCCGGCCGCCCGGCGGCGACCGCCCCCGGGCAAGCCGCGACCACCCCCTCCCGCACCCGCCGCGTCCCGCTCGAACAGGCGCTGGGACACGTCCTCGCGGAGCCCCTGGCCGCGCTCACCGATCTGCCCTCCTTCGACACCTCCGCGATGGACGGCTGGGCGGTGTCCGGACCGGGCCCCTGGTCCGTACGACCGGTACAGCCCACCCAGAACACCCGGAACACCCCGAACGCGCAGGACACCCAGG
>NZ_JARJHW010000298.1:0-5074 GCF_040560175.1 Streptomyces panacea | reverse complement strand
CGAGTCCGCCGCGCCCCTGCCGCTCATCGCCCCCGAGGCACGCCTCACGATCCAGCGGATCATGTCCGAAGGCGCGGGCGTCCTCAGGTCCGCCACGAGTCTGGGCGTGGCCGCCGAGGCCCTGGAAGCCGTGTACCAGAACGCCCTGCGTCCCACGGACCCGGGAAAACCCGCCCAGCCGGGCGTCGAGTCGTGGGAGACCTCCAACCTCCTGTGCGTCGCCCGCGTCCTGGTGGCCGCCGCCCTGGAGCGCGAGGAGACCCGCGGCTGCCACTGGCGCGACGACTTCCCCGAGCGCGACGACACCGACTGGCGCCGCCACCTCGTCGTACGCCTCGGGGCGGCCCGCGCCCTGGAGCTGAGCCGGACCGACACCCCCGCATTTCCCGCCGTACACCCCGTAGATCCCCCCGTCCCCAGGGAGCCGTCACCGTGAGCACGCCCGAAGACAGTCCGCGCCCCGAGGCCGTGGACGTACCGCTCATCCAGATCGGTGCCCCGGCGTCCGCCGCCGGGGGCTGCGGCGACGGCTGCGGCTGTTCCGACGGCGAGGACTCCCTGGAGTGCGGTCTCGACCCCGCGCTCGCCGCGCTGCTGGCCGACGCCGGACTCGACCCCGTCCAGGTCGAGGACATCGCCCACGTCGCCATCGGCGAGGACCTCGACCACGGCGTGGACGTGACGAGCGTCGCGACCGTCCCGGCCGACGCCGTCGCCACCGGCGACTTCACGGCCCGCAAGGGCGGCACGGTCGCCGGACTGCGTGTCGCCGAGGCCGTCCTGTCCCTCGTCTGTACGGAGGACTTCGAGGTCGAGAGGCACGTCGAGGACGGCGAGCGCGTCGAGGCCGGCCAGAAGCTCCTCAGCGTCACCACCCGCACCCGTGACCTGCTCACCGGCGAGCGCAGCGCGCTCAACCTCCTGTGCAGGCTCTCCGGCATCGCGACCGCCACGCGCGCGTGGGCCGACGCGCTCGAAGGCACCGGCGCGAAGGTCCGCGACACCCGTAAGACGACGCCCGGTCTGCGCGCCCTGGAGAAGTACGCGGTGCGCTGCGGCGGCGGTGTCAACCACCGGATGTCGCTCTCCGACGCCGCGCTCGTCAAGGACAACCACGTGGTGGCCGCCGGCGGGGTCGCGGAGGCCTTCAAGGCCGTCCGGGACCAGTTCCCCGACCTGGCGATCGAGGTGGAGACCGACACGCTCCAGCAGGTCCGCGAGGTCCTCGACGCGGGCGCCGACCTGATCCTGCTGGACAACTTCACCCCGGCCGAGACCGCGGAGGCCGTGGCGCTCGTCGCCGGCCGTGCCCTGCTGGAGTCGTCCGGCACGCTCTCCCTGGAGAACGCCCGCGCCTACGCCGAGACCGGCGTCGACTATCTCGCCGTCGGCGCCCTCACGCACTCCGCCCCGATCCTCGACATCGGCCTCGACCTGCGCGAGGCGGGCGTCTGATGCTGCTCACCATCGACGTCGGCAACACCCACACCGTGCTCGGTCTCTTCGACGGCGAGGAGATCGTGGAGCACTGGCGCGTGTCCACCGACTCGCGCCGTACGGCCGACGAACTCGCCGTCCTCCTTCAGGGACTGATGGGGACGCATCCGCTGCTGGGCGACGAGCTGGGGGACGGCGTCGAGGGCATCGCGATCTGCTCCACCGTGCCGTCCGTCCTGCACGAACTGCGCGAGGTGACCCGCCGCTACTACGGAGACGTCCCCGCCGTCCTGGTCGAGCCGGGCATCAAGACCGGCGTACCGATCCTGGTGGACAACCCGAAGGAGGTCGGCGCCGACCGGATCATCAACTCGGTCGCCGCCGTCGAGCTGTACGGCGGCCCCGCGATCGTCGTGGACTTCGGCACGGCCACGACGTTCGACGCGGTCAGCGCGCGCGGGGAGTACACGGGCGGGGTCATCGCGCCCGGCATCGAGATCTCCGTGGAGGCGCTCGGCATCAAGGGGGCCCAGCTGCGCAAGATCGAGCTGGCGAGGCCGCGCAGCGTCATCGGAAAGAACACGGTCGAGGCCATGCAGTCGGGCATCGTGTACGGATTCGCCGGCCAGGTCGACGGGGTCGTGACCCGGATGGCGCGCGAGCTGGCCGACGACCCGGGCGAGGTGACCGTGATCGCGACGGGCGGTCTGGCGCCGATCATCCTCGGCGAGGCGTCGGTGATCGACGAGCACGAGCCGTGGCTCACGCTGATCGGGCTGCGACTGGTGTACGAGCGGAACGTCTCGCGCATGTAGCTCCCGACCGGTGGCCCCGATCGCCGGACGGCCCGACAGCGGCCCGTCCGGCGATATGCGGCGGCCCGGGTCGCACCAGGTCGTGCCCGGCGTCCCGCCGCGCCGCAGCTGTCGCGTTTAGACGATTTTGTGCGATTCGTGAGTATCGTCACCTCATGCCCACGCCCTACGGATCACGCGGCGGCATGGCGTTCGGCGCAGACGAGTTGCGTGTGCTCCGAGGCGCCCTCGCCATCGCCCTCCACCCCGCTCCCCTCCCCGACGAGGACGTCCAGGCCTGCCTGCGCCTCGCCGAATCCGTGGACGAGGCGGTCCGCGAGGCCGGCCGGCTGCGCGCGTTCCTCCTCGCCGACCTCGCCCGCTACCGCGCCGCGCTTCCCGGCTCGGCCGCCGGCTATCTGGAGCTTCTCCAGGACGCCCTGGCCGCCGGGTACGACCCCCGCCCGGAGGACCTCATGGCTCTGCGCACCCTGCGCGCCGCACCCGTCGCCGCCGCACTGCTCGACCGCTGTCAGCGGATCGCCGAGAACTCCGTACGGGCCCGGCTCGCCGGCCGGTCGCCCGCCGCCCCCGCGCCCCGTACCCGGCTGCTCGCGCTCCAGGGAGGCCGCGCCTCGGCCGACCCCGAGCGGCCCGAGGAGGAGCCGGGAAAGGCGCCGGGGAAGCAGCCCGCGCCGCCGCGCCGCCCGGCGGCCCCCGGGCGCCCCGCCACCGAGCGCCCGATGCCGAAGCCGTCGGAGGTCTTCCCGCCGCGCCGCAAGCCCGCGCCCCCGCAGGAGCGGCGGGCGGCCGGATAGCTACTCTTGAGCCATGGACTACGTATCCGCTCTCGTGCCTCCCGTGGTGATGGCCGCTTTCTTCATCGGCCTGGTCGTGACGATCGTCAAGAGCCAGGGCGGGGACAACAAGGCGAAGGAGGACGCGGCCGTGGACGCGGCGATCGCGCGCGCGGAGGCCGTGAAGCAGCCGGGCGGGAACACTTCCGGCGCCTGACGGCCTCGCGGCCGTAGATCAGGACGTACGACTTCCGCCACGTCGTACGTCCTTTTTGTAACGTCAATAACCGGCCATTCAGACATCTCGCACTATGGTGACAATGTGCCCCGCCAATTGGGAGATCTGGAAGACGCCGTCATGAGTCGCGTCTGGCAATGGAACCGTCCGGTCACCGTCCGGGAAGTCCTCGAAGACCTTCAGCGGGAACGGTCCATCGCCTACACGACCGTGATGACCGTAATGGACAATCTCCATCAGAAGGGCTGGGTGCGCAGGGAAGTCGACGGCCGCGCCTATAGATATACGGCGGTCTCCACCCGCGCCGCCTACGCGGCTGCGCTGATGAACGAAGCCTGGTCGAAGAGTGACAACCCGGCGGCCGCTCTTGTCGCCTTCTTCGGGATGATGTCGCCGACGCAGCGCGACGCCCTGGAGGACGCGGTGCGTATGGTGAGCGCCGACCGGCCGGAAGTGGTCCCCGAGGCCGCACCGGAGACGGCACCGGAAGCCACCCGGGAAGCGGCCCCCGAAGTGCCGCCCGAAGTCCCGCCCGAAGTGCCGGGTGAAGTCCCCTCCGAGGGCGCCGACCGAGAGCATCCCGCAGGGCGATAGCGTCCAGTCATGTCCTCTGGGGATCCGAAAGCCGCGACAAATGCCGTCACCGTCCGGCGGGCCAGGACGAGCGATGTGTCCGCGGTCCGTCGTCTCGTCGACCCGTACGTGAGCGAAGGCATCCTGCTCGACAAAGCGACGGTGACGCTTTACGAGGACATCCAGGAGTTCTGGGTCGCCGAACGCGACGACGACGCGACGGTCGTGGGCTGCGGCGCACTTCATGTGATGTGGGAAGACCTCGCCGAAGTGCGCACTCTCGCGGTGGATCCCCGCTTCCGGGGTGACGGTGTGGGGCGCCATGTGCTCGACAAGTTGTTGCAGACCGCCCGGTGGCTCGGTGTGCGGCGCGTATTCTGTCTGACCTTCGAAGTCGACTTCTTCATCAAGCACGGGTTCGTGGAGATCGGTGAGACTCCTGTCGACGGAGATGTCTACAGTGAGCTGCTGCGTTCCTATGACGAGGGTGTCGCCGAGTTCCTCGGTCTCGAACGGGTGAAGCCGAACACCTTGGGTAACAGCCGGATGCTTCTGCACCTGTGAGCGGCGGAAGAACCCCGAACCCTATGTCCGAATCGCGCACGTTTCCCGTGTTCTTGTGCTACAGAACCTCTGCCGGGGGTTTGTGTTTTCCTGAGAAAAGCGGTTTCCTTTCGGCGTACTGCATTTTCGATGAAAGGAAAACCGGTGGCACAGAAGGTTCAGGTCCTTCTTGTTGACGACCTCGACGGTGGCGAGGCTGACGAGACCGTCACGTTCGCGCTGGACGGCAAGACCTACGAGATCGACCTCACGAACGCGAATGCCGACAAGCTCCGTGGGCTGCTCGACCCGTACACCAAGAGTGGCCGTCGTACCGGTGGCCGCGCCGCCGGTGGCCGTGGCAAGGGCCGCGCCGCCGCGGGTGGGAACAAGGACACCGCGGAAATTCGCAAGTGGGCCAAGGAGAACGGCTACAGCGTCAACGATCGCGGTCGCGTTCCGGCCGAGATCCGCGAGGCCTACGAGAAGGCCAACGGCTGAGATTTCGTACCCGTCGATTCTCCACGAAGCAATCGGGCCCGGTGGCACTCCGTCGCCGCCGTGTCCACGAGTCGAACGAGATCGGGGACACCCCCACCCCTGTCCCCGAGTCCGGCACTGCCTCCGGGCCCGTGTCCGAGATGAGTGAGAGCCGGCAGCGTCGGTTCCACCTCGCGTCCCGGCTCGGGGGG
>NZ_JARJHW010000297.1:0-5095 GCF_040560175.1 Streptomyces panacea | reverse complement strand
CGGTGCGCGGCAGGGATTCGAGGTGGGCCAGCAGCGCGCCGACGTCGGTGTGCTCGAAGAACACCATGGGGTCGATGTCGAGCCCGTCGGCGGTCAGCGACGCCGCCAGCTCGACCGCCATCATCGAGTCGAGGCCCAGTTCCAGCAGGTCGTCCTCGGCGGACACGCCGTCGAGATGCAGGACGTTCGTGAGCGCGTGGGTGAGCGACGGCCACAGCCCGGATTCCGGTGTGACAGCAGTCATGGGTGCATCCTTCGCTTCGGCGGCGGACAGGACGTAGTGCGCGGGGGGTCGGTCCAGGGCCATGCGGAGCAGGTCGATGCCGTCGTCCGCGGTGAGGGCCGGGATGCCGGGCGCGGCGGCCTTCGGGGCGATGGTCTCCCCCATCCCGACGGTCCACAGGCCCCAGCCGAGGCTGTACCAGGTACGGCCTTCGGCGCGTTGGCGGGCGGCGTAGCCCTCCAGATAGGCGTTGGCCGCGGCGTAGGCGCTCTGACCGAGATTCGCCCGTACGGCCGCGACCGAGGAGAACAGGGCGACGAAACCCGGCTGTTCGTGCCCGGACACCAGGTCGGTGAGCGCGTGTACGCCGCCGACCTTGGGCCCGAGAACGGTGTCGACCTGCTCGGGCGTGAGGTTGCGCGCCAGTCCGTCACGCAGGACTCCGGCGGCGTGGAACACCCCGTCGTAGCGTGCGGCGCCGGCCAGTTCCTCGCGAAGTGAGCGGACGTCCGCCGCCACGACCGTCAGGTCGCAGCGCGCGCCGAGTCGATCGAGGCGTTCCCGGGTCGCTCCCTTGTTCGGCACGGTTCGCCCGACCAGCGTCAGATGCGCGCAGCCCGCGTCCGCGAGGAACTCCGCGACGCGCAGGCCGATGCCGCCCATGCCGCCGGTGATCAGGAACCGGCCACCGTCGTATCGCACCGGGGCGGTGGTGCTCGTGTGCTGCGGCTGTACGGAGGGTTCGTACCAGGTGTCGTCGCGCAGGGCGAGTTCCGGCCGGTCCTGTCCGAGCACCTCCCGGAGGACAGCGGTGTCACCGTCGTCAGGGCCGATCGCGATCTCGGGTCCGAGATCGACCAGGCGGACCCTGGCGCGGGGATACTCGACGCGCAGGGTGCGGCCGAGGCCCCACAGTGCGGTCATGAACGGGTCGACGACATCCTCCGCCGCCACCCGGTGTGCGGCGGAGGTGACGATCAGCAGGTCGGACATCGGCGGACGCGCCGCGAGTCCGCGCACCAGCGTGAAGACACCCTGGAGGGCTTCCGTCACCTGCGCCTCGCCGCTCAGCCCGCGCGGTGCCACGTACACGACGTCCCGGAAGGCGGCATCGGCCGGCAGCGTGTCGAGGCCCCCGTCGGACAGCTGCGCCGGCGTCATGTGTACGCCGTGCCGACCACCCGGTGGAGGGAGGTCGTGCGTGGACACGATCAGCACGGGTCTGTCGGGGCCATCGGGTCCGTCGGGACCGTCGGGCGCGGCCGGGTGTACGGGGGCGACGTCGGCCTTCCGCCAGACGACGGTCTCGATCAACGAGACCGCCGGCAGCCCCTGTTCCGAGACGTCGGGTACCGAAGGGACCTTGGTGGTGGACGCGGTCGACGCGGTGGACGCGATCGACGCCGCGGGCGCGTCGGACGCCACGGGCTTGGCGGCCTTGAGGGTGATGCGTTCCAGCTCCAGCAGGACTTCCCCCTGCTGATTGCAGACCGTGGCCCGTCCCCGTACGGCACCACCCTTGCCCCCGGCGTCGCCCGGCTCGTCCCGCTCGACCAGGGCGATCACCGTGCCGGAGATCCTGCGGCGGGCCACCAACCGGGCGACGTACCAGGGCAGGCACGCCCCGGCGGCACCCCCGTCGAGCATCCCGAGCGCCTGGAAGACGCTGTCGAGCAGCGCCGACGGTACAAAGGGGGGAGCCGACGCCGCGTTCGAATCGCCACCGGCCCTGAGCATCAGCAGCATCCGGCCCGGGCCCCGGTGCGCCGACCGGATCACCTGGTACGCAGGCCCGTACGCGATCCCGCTCGCCTCGCGCCACGCGGCCACATCGGACAGCGGCACCTGCTCCGTGCACCCGGCCCTCAGTGCGGCCACATCCACATAGCGTGGCGGCGGTAACTGGCTGCCGGAGACCCGGGCAGTGCTGTAGACGACCGGGACGCCGTGTTCGGGCCGGACGGAACGGACCGCGCAGCCGCCGTCCTCGCCGGTGTGGACCTCGATCTCCGCCTCGGGGCCCACAACCAGCAGCGGCACGCGGAAGGCGATCTGCTCCAAGGTCCACCAGCAGTCCGGGCGGCCGGCGTCGCACGCGGACAGCATGGCGTCGATCTGCGCGGCGGCGGGAAGGACCGGGATGCCGCCGATCCGGTGGTGCGAGACCAGCGGATCGGCAGCACTGAGAACGGACCTGACGCCGTTCATGTGAGTAGGCCGAATCTCTCGGTGGCCTGGACGAGACCGTTCACCTGAATGTCGACGGTGTGCTCACCCGCGTAGTACCGGCGGGTCTGCACCTCCCTGATCGTGTGGGTCTTCTCCAGGGACCGC
This sequence comes from Streptomyces panacea, assembly GCF_040560175.1. Taxonomy (NCBI): domain Bacteria; kingdom Bacillati; phylum Actinomycetota; class Actinomycetes; order Kitasatosporales; family Streptomycetaceae; genus Streptomyces; species Streptomyces panacea. The sequence goes on along the minus strand of NZ_JARJHW010000297.1, from coordinate 2,538 downwards.
CGCTCTCCGGAGGCGAGTTCGAGGGTGACCAGCTTGAAGACCTTCGGGATACTGCGCCCGTTCTTGCGCACGTGGTGCACCACGTAGTCGATCGTGATGCTGTGTGCCCGGTCGTCGGTGTTCTCGATGTCGAAGCTGATGACGAGGGTGTCCCCGATGGTCACCGTCTGGGGGGTGATGCTCAGCCGGGGTACGCGGACATGCTCGCCGCCCGTTGCCCCGAGAATGGCGAGGGCCTGCTGATCGCCCTTCTTCACCAGGGTGCGCAGTCCGTGCTTGACGATCCAGTTGGTCTCGGGGGTGGGGCTCTCCTCCAGCCACCGCAGTGCGGTGGCGAGCGCGAGATCGGGGGCGTCCTTGGAGATGTCGTTGAGGTTGTTGGCGACGGACTTGCGCACATACTCCGACGGGTCGCTGCGCAGTGGTTCGAGGATCTCCAGTACCGGCCGGGGGTCCTTGACGAACACGGTCAGGGTCCGCGCCCAGGGCAACCGGGAGCGCACTCCTTCGGTCGCCAGGCGCCGCACATTGTGGCTCGGGCTCTGTGCCCACAGGGCGACGCGCTCCATCGTCGGCGCGTAGTGCTGTTCGAGGTAGGGCCGGATCGCGTACTCGCCCGTGTGCCGCTTGGTGATCTCCTCGATGGCGTCCAGCGACAGGTCGGGGTGGTCGAGGCCGTACTCCTCGACGAAGCGTGCGACCGGCATGAGGAACCAACTGGAGTTGAACATGCCCTCCCCTTCGGCGAGTTCGTCGCCGAGGACGGTGAGGAGGATCGGTACGGCGCGGGTGTAGTCGGCGGGCAGGCGGGTGCGCAGGCCCTCGGCCAGGACGAGGACGCGGTCCTTCAGTTCTTTGTCGGGGATGCGCGACTCGACCTCGGCCGCGTAGCCCGCCACGTCGAACTCGGGGTGTACGGCGCGGATCCTGTCGCCGATCAGGCGTGCCGCGTCGCCGTTGAAGTGTCGCTTGAGTCCGTATTCGCTAGCCATGGTTCAGGTGCCTCTTCGTCTCGTTCTTCTGGTTCGACGTGGTCTCGGGCGGACTGGAGGAGATCCAGAACCGCTGTCGGTTGAAGGGGTAGGTGGGGATGGTGGTGGTGCGCCGGTCCTTGCCCGGGTGCAGACCGGCCCAGTCCAGATCGGCTGAAGTCTGGTTGATGTACGCGCCGACGGCCGCGTGCAGTTGGGCCTGGTCGGTGCGGTCCCGACGCAACGTGGTCAGCCACGTCGGTTGTGTCTCACCCCACGACGCCTTGGCCAGCGAGGTGAGTTGGGGATGCGAACCGATCTCCCACACCGATCCCGCACCCACCTCCGCCAGGGTGTTAACAGCTTGGGAGAAACGCACCGGTTCACGAATAGCCCGCCCCCAGTAACCCGGATCGGTAGCCGTCCCGGCGGAATGCCAGCCACCCGTCACACCCGACACGAACCCGATCACCGGAGCCGACAGCGACCTGCCCGCCACCGCCTCGACAAACGGCGCCACCGCACCCTCCATCGCCACCGAATGAAACGCATGACTCACCGCCAGCATCTGCGTCCGCAAACCCGAACCCTCACAGAAGCGGGAAACCGCATCCGCCGGACCCGTGACCGTCACCGATCGACGCGCGTTGAACGCCGCAACCTCCACCCCCGGACAATCAGCAACAGCCGCCACCACAACCTCAGTGTCCGCATGAACCACCGCCATCGCACCCTCACCCGGCTGCGACTCCATCAACCGCCCACGCAACGCCGCCAACTCCAACAAATCCCCCAGATCCAACACACCCGCCACCCACGCCGCAGTCAACTCACCCAGACTGTGACCCACCACCACATCCGGACGCACCCCCACCGACTCCAACCACCGCACCAACCCCACCTGCACACTCACAATCGCCGGCTGCGCAAACCCCGTCCGATCCAACACACCCCCAGACCCATCACCGAACAACAACTCCCCCAACGGCACACCCACACGCCCGACCAACAACCCCGCACACTCATCCACCGCCGCCCGAAACACCGGCTCCACCCCATACAACCCACGCCCCATACCCACATACTGCGAACCCTGCCCCGTAAACATGAAGGCCGAAGGCTGTGCCTTGCCGCCCTTCCGGGACGGGGTGCCGCGACCCGTTACGACTTCCTTCAGCCCGGCGGCGAGTTCACGGGCATCGGCGCCTCGCACGGCCACCCCATAACGGTGGGCGGCGCGACCGGTGTTGGCGGTGAACGCGAAGTCCCCGAGATCCTCCTCCGAGGTGTCGATCAGCGCTTCCGCGTAGGAGTCGGCGAGGGTTCGGAGCGCGGTCTCGTCCGCCGCACTCACCCGCACCACATACGAGTCCTGCACCCGCGATTCACGCACCGGCACCGGAGGGGCTTCTTCCACGATCACATGGGCGTTCACCCCACCCATGCCGAACGCGCTCACCGCGGCACGCCGAGGCTCCCCGTTCCGAGGCCACACCACCGCACGATCAGCCAGATAGAACGGCGTCCCCTCGAACTGGATGTGATCATTCGGCCGCACGACGTGCAA
>NZ_JARJHW010000296.1:0-5194 GCF_040560175.1 Streptomyces panacea | reverse complement strand
TAAACCGTTTTGGCGATAGCTCCCCGCATCCCATATGCTTCTCACGTCCCCGACGCGCTAACAAGCGCCCAGGCGGGCCCTTAGCCCTCATCGTCTAGTGGCCCAGGACGCCGCCCTTTCAAGGCGGTAGCACGGGTTCGAATCCCGTTGGGGGCACGCAACACTGTGTGCGAGACTCGTCTCGCACATTGCTAGGTCCTGTGGAGCAGCTTGGAGTGCTCGCCACCCTGTCAAGGTGGAGGCCGCGGGTTCAAATCCCGTCAGGACCGCTGTGGCTCGCGAGAGCCGCGTGGCTGGGTAGCTCAGTTGGTACGAGCGATCGCCTGAAAAGCGATAGGTCGCCGGTTCGATCCCGGCCCCAGCCACTCTTCTTCTTCCGTACGGACGCCCCTGTCGAGAGCTTCGGCAGGGGCTTACGCGTACCCACGCGCGAAATGGGTTCGCCACTCTCCCGGCCCGGGTGAGACCCTGGGCTCGGTATGTCTACTTCCCTCGCCGACCTTCAGTCCCTGCTGGCCGAGGTGTCGCTGCGTGACTCGCAGCGCCTCGGCCGCCGCCTCGAAGGCGTCCGGCGCATCCGCGAGCCCGAAGCCCGGCAGGCCGTCCTCGACGAGATCGCGGTCCAGGCCGGCAGGTCCGCCGAGCGTGTGCGCGCCCGCGCGGCCCGGATGCCGGCGATCACGTACCCCGAGCAACTGCCCGTCAGCCAGAAGAAGGACGTGATCCTGGAGGCGATACGCGACCACCAGGTCGTGATCGTCGCCGGTGAGACCGGATCGGGAAAGACCACCCAGATCCCCAAGATGTGCATGGAGCTGGGCCGGGGCGTCCGGGGCATGATCGGGCATACGCAGCCCCGCCGGATCGCCGCCCGTACGGTCGCCGAGCGCGTCGCCGACGAGTTGAAGACCCCGCTCGGCGAGGCCGTCGGCTGGAAGGTCCGCTTCACCGACCAGGTGAACCAGGACGCGACCTTCGTCAAGATCATGACGGACGGCATCCTGCTCGCCGAGATCCAGTCGGACCGCGATCTGCGCGCGTACGACACGATCATCATCGACGAGGCCCACGAGCGCAGCCTCAACATCGACTTCCTGCTCGGCTATCTCGCCCAGCTACTCCCCAGGCGCCCCGATCTGAAGCTCGTCATCACCTCGGCGACGATCGACCCGGAGCGCTTCTCCCGCCACTTCGGCGACGCGCCGATCGTGGAGGTCTCCGGCCGTACGTTCCCGGTCGAGGTCCGCTACCGGCCCCTCCTCGAAGAGGAGGGCGACGAGGGCGACCGCGACCAGATCACCGCGATCTGCGACGCCGTGGACGAACTCCAGTCGGAGGGCCCCGGCGATGTCCTGGTCTTCCTCTCCGGTGAGCGCGAGATCCGTGACACCGCCGACGCGCTCGACAAGCGCAAGCTCCGGCACACCGAGGTGCTCCCCCTCTACGCGCGCCTCTCGCACGCCGAGCAGCACCGGGTCTTCCAGAGACCCGGCGGCGGCGCGACCCGCAGGATCGTGCTGGCGACGAACGTGGCGGAGACGTCGCTGACCGTGCCGGGCATCAAGTACGTGATCGACCCCGGCACCGCCCGTATCTCCCGCTACTCCCACCGCACCAAGGTCCAGCGCCTGCCGATCGAGCGGATCTCGCAGGCCAGCGCCAACCAGCGCAAGGGCCGCTGCGGCCGTACGTCGGACGGCATCTGTATCCGGCTGTTCTCCGAGGACGACTTCGAGGCGCGGCCCGAGTTCACGGACGCCGAGATCCTCCGTACGAATCTGGCCTCCGTCATCCTCCAGATGACGTCGGCAGGCCTGGGCGAGATCGAGAAGTTCCCCTTCATCGACCCGCCGGACCACCGCAACATCCGCGACGGTGTCCAACTCCTCCAGGAACTGGGCGCGTTCGACGCCGCGCAGAAGGATCCGCGCAAGCAGCTCACCCCACTCGGCCGCAAGCTCTCGCAGCTGCCCGTCGACCCGCGCCTCGCGCGCATGGTCATCGAGGCGGAGCGCAACGGCTGCGTACGCGAGGTGATGGTGATCGCCTCCGCGCTCTCCATCCAGGACCCGCGCGAACGCCCCTCGGAGAAGCAGACCCAGGCCGACCAGCAGCACGCCCGCTTCCGGGACGAGTCCTCCGACTTCCTGGCCTTCCTGAATCTGTGGCGCTACGTCCGCGAGCAGCAGAAGGCCCGCGGCTCCTCCGCCTTCCGCCGGATGTGCAAGTCGGAGTATCTGAACTTCCTGCGGATCCGCGAGTGGCAGGACATCTACTCGCAACTGCGCACGGTCGCGAAGCAGATGGGCATCAAGTTCGACGAGAACGACGACAGCGCCCCGGCCCCCGACCAGTCCGTGCACATCTCGTTGCTGGCCGGTCTGCTGTCGCACATCGGCCTGAAGGACGTGAAGGACGGCGCGAAGAACGAGTACGTGGGTGCCCGCAACGCGAAGTTCGCGGTCTTCCCCGGCTCGGCCCTCTTCAAGAAGCCGCCGCGCGTCATCATGTCCGCCGAGCTGGTGGAGACGTCCCGGCTGTGGGCGCGGGTCAACGCGAAGATCGACCCCGAGTGGATCGAGCCGCTGGCCCAGCACCTGATCAAGCACACGTACAGCGAGCCGCACTGGGAGAAGGACCAGGCGGCCGTGATGGCGTACGAGAAGGTCACGCTGTACGGCGTACCGATCGTCGAGCGGCGCAAGGTGAACTTCGGCCGAATCGACGCGGAGGCGTCGCGCGACCTGTTCATCCGCAACGCGCTCGTCGAGGGCGACTGGCGGACGCACCATCAGTTTTTTCATGACAATCGCAAACTTCTGGGCGAGGTCGAGGAGTTGGAGCACCGCGCTCGGCGCCGCGACATCCTCGTGGACGACGAGACGCTGTTCGACTTCTACGACGAGCGGGTGCCCGATCATGTGGTCTCCGGCGCCCACTTCGACTCGTGGTGGAAGCACCGGCGCACGGAGGAGCCCGAACTCCTCGACTTCGAGCGCTCGATGCTCATCAACGAGGCGGCGGGCGCCGTCACGAAGGACGACTATCCGGACTCCTGGCGGCAGGGCCGGCTCAAGTTCCGGGTGACGTACCAGTTCGAGCCGGGGGCCGACGCGGACGGCGTGACCGTGCACGTACCGCTCCAGGTGCTCAACCAGATCACCTCCGAGGGCTTCGACTGGCAGATCCCGGGACTGCGCGAGCAGGTGGTGGTGGAGCTGATCCGCTCGCTGCCGAAGCCGATCCGCCGCCACTACGTCCCGGCGCCGAACTACGCGGCCAAGTTCCTGGAGCGGGCGGTGCCTCTTCAGGAGGCGCTTCCCGTGACGCTGGCGCGCGAGCTCCAGCGGATGGTCGGGGTGCCCGTCACGGCGGACGACTTCGATCCCGGGCGGGTGCCGGACCACCTCAAGATCACCTTCCGGATCGTCGACGAGCGGCGCCGCAACATCGCCGAGGACAAGGACCTGGAGGCGCTGCGGATCGCGCTGAAGCCCAAGGCCCGCAAGGCGCTCTCGCAGGCCGCGGCGGCGGTGGCGGGGCCGACGGGCGAGTCCGTCGAACGCTCGGGCCTCACGGACTGGACGATCGGCACGCTCTCGCGCACCTTCGAGACCCGGCGGGCCGGCCAGCCGGTCAAGGCGTACCCGGCCCTGGTCGACCAGGGCGCGACCGTGGCCGTACGGCTCTACGACACCGAGGCCGAGCAGCGGCAGGCCATGTGGCAGGGGACGCGGCGGCTGATCCTGCTCAACATCCCGGTCAACCCGGCCAAGTTCGCGTCGGACACCCTCACTAACAAGCAGAAGCTGGCCCTGTCCCGTAACCCGCACGGCTCCATCCAGGGGCTGTTCGAGGACTGCGCGACGGCGGCGGCGGACCGGCTGATCGCCGAGCACGGGGGGCCCGCGTGGGACGAGGAGTCGTACCGCAAGCTGTACGAGAAGGTCCGCGCCGACCTGGTCGACGTGACCGTGCGCACCATCGGCAACGTCGAGCAGATCCTGGCGGCCTGGCAGGCGTGCGAGCGGCGGCTGAAGTCCACGAACAGCCTGGTCCTGATCAACAACGTCCAGGACGTGAAGGACCAGCTGGCGGAGCTGATGCCGGCGGGCTTCGTGACCCGTACCGGACTGCGCAGGCTGCCCGACCTGATGCGCTATCTGGTCGCGGCGGACCGCAGGCTCCAGCAGATGCCGACGAACGTCCAGCGCGACACCACGCGCATGGAGAAGGTCCACGAGATGCGCGACGAGTACGCGTGGCTGCTCGAACAGCTCCCGCGCGGGCGGCCGGTGCCGCAGCAGGTGCTGGACATCCGCTGGATGATCGAGGAACTGCGGGTGAGCTACTTCGCGCACGCGCTGGGCACGGCGCAGCCGGTGTCGGACAAGCGGATCGTGAAGGCGATCGACGCGGCGGTGCCGTAGCCGCCGGCGGGGCGCGGATCCGGTTCGACCGCACCCTTCGAGCTGCTGTACAGTCTGACTTCGCAGCCGCCGGTGGAAATCGCACCGGAGCTGCGAATTCTGGTCCTGTGGAGCAGCTTGGAGTGCTCGCCACCCTGTCAAGGTGGAGGCCGCGGGTTCAAATCCCGTCAGGACCGCATCGCACGCAACGGAGCCCGCATCCCTCGGATGCGGGCTCCGTTGCTGTGTCGGACCGGCAGCCCGAGGCCGCGCCCGCGGCGGAGCCGCGATCGGACGCAGCAGATCCCGTCAGGACCGCTTCTGTACGCAACGGGGCCCGCGTCCTCTGGATGCGGGCCCCGTTGCCGCGTCTTGGGTTGACGGCTTCCCGTGGCGCGGGTAAGTCATCAACAGGGGTCCTTCCCTGGCAGCCCAGGGCCCCGTCCTCCGGGGGGAGTGGCGCGCATGGCGGCATCGGTGGCGAAGCATGAGACCCGCGCGCTCCTGCGCGCCCATCTGGCGGCCGCGACGCGCTATCGACACCTCACGCGGCACTGCGCGGTCTGTCATCGTCTCCAGCGGCTCGTCATGGAGCCTCCCGCGCCCGCCCTCCCGGACGCCGGGGGCACGACAACCAACAGCTCCGCCCCGAACCGCACACCAGAAGCGGACAGCGACCCTCATTAGGCGCTATGCCGGGAGTTGGCAAGAGGTTGCCTCTGTGACGGGTGTCACCGCTCACATTTCCGTAAGGGCTGCGCTTACACCCCACATACAACCCACGA
>NZ_JARJHW010000295.1:0-5367 GCF_040560175.1 Streptomyces panacea | reverse complement strand
CGGCCCCGTACCGCCGTGCTCCTGCTGCACGGCGGGCGTTCGGAGGGCATGGCGCCGCCGCTCCGGTGGAATCTGGCCGCCGCGCGGATGCGCCCGTTCACCCGGGCGGTGCTGCGCGCCACCGAGGGCCACGACGTCCTCGTCGGCCGGGTCCGCTACCGGCACCGGGGGTGGAACGGCGGGCGCGCCGACGCCGCGGTGGACGCGCGCCGGGCGCTGGAGGAACTGGAACTGCTCGCGGGTTCGGTACGGGTGGTGCTGGTCGGTCATTCGATGGGCGGACGCGCCGCGCTCGCCGTCGCCGGGCACGACCTGGTGCGCGGTGTGGTGGGGCTCGCCCCGTGGTGTCCCACCGGGGAGCCGGTGGGGCAGCTGGCGGACCGGCAGGTCGTCCTCGTGCACGGTGACCGGGACCGAACGACCGACCCGCTGGGCAGCCGCGATGTCGCGCGCCGCGCACGTACGGCGGGCGCGGACGCGTGCGCGGTACTGATGTCCGGCGGGGACCACGCGATGCTGCGGCGGGCCGAGGAGTGGCACTCACTCACCACCGAGCTGGTCTCGGGTCTCCTCGGGCTCGCGCCGCTGCCCGGTCCGGTGCGGCGGGCGTTCGAGGAGGGGCGGGATCCCGCGACGAGCGAGTGACAGGAGTCGCGAACGGGGCTCGGGACGGAACTCGCGCGGTCAGCTCCCGCCGGTCCTCGCCAGGGCCCGGGTCCCCGCCAGGGCGCCGGTCCTCGCCAGGGGCCCCGGCCGGCGCGTTCCCTCGTCGGTCGGTCGTGACCAGCGCGGCCGGGAGGTCCGCGAGGATCGCCGAGACCGTCTCCCGCGGTGTCTGCTTCGTCGTGTCGAGCCAGCGGCCGATGCGCTCGGTACCCGTGCGCAGGTCGTGGTCGAGCGCCTCGACCGTCCAGACGCCGTAGCCGGTCTTCGGACGCGCGTGCTCCCTGCGGCGCACGGCCTCGACCGAGGGCGTCAGCACGACGACGTACAGGGGACGCGTGCGGATCCTGGCGACGAAACGGCTCAAGTCCGGTCCGATGACGATGTCCTGGACGATCGCCGTCCATCCGTCGCTCGCGTACTCGTCGGCGACCGTGGCCGCGATCCGCTGGCGCAGCTCCAGTTGGGCCGTGGCCTCCCGGTCGGTTCGGGCAGCATCTCTTGGCGGCCGGAGACGAGCATGCGGCGGAAGGTGTCGCCCCGGATATGGGCCGCTCGTGGCAGGCGTTCGGCCAGGAGGCCCGCGACGGTGGACTTCCCCGCTGCCATGACGCCGGTGATCAGGACGACGGCGGACCGTAGTTCGTTGCTCACCGGGACCTCACTCACGGGGACCTCTCGGCTGTCGCGGGCGGGGGCGCGGATCAGCCGTGGCCGGTGTCGATGACACAGAAGCGGTTGCCCTCGGGGTCGGCGAGGACGATGAAGTCGGCGTCGTCGGGATACAGGTCCCAGTCGACGCGTTCGGCGCCCAGGGACACCAGGCGCGCCACTTCGGCGGCCTGCTCGGCGGCGTCGCGCGCGTAGAGGTCGAGGTGGACGCGGGGATGTTCCGGCACCGGCGTCGTACTGAGCCCGAGGGACAGGCCCGGTCCGGGGCCGTCGGCGGGAACGAGGACGCCCCAGTCGTCCGCCACCTCGCCGTCGCGCGGGACGTAGTCCAGCGCCCGGCTCCAGAATTCCGCCGCGCGCCGCACGTCCGCCGCGCCCATGACGATCGTTCCGATGCTGATCATCCGGCGATGGTGTCAGGCCGCGGACGGTGATCAATTCCTTTTGTCCCCCGCGCTCGGGAACGCGGCTGAGGCATGGAGAAACCCCGGCGGCGTGATCATGGCGTAAGGCATTGATCTCGCGGCCGGGGTTCGGGGTCTCCGTCTTCGCGCCGACGCTTCTCGGTGCGGCTCATCCGCGTTTCGACGCGTCGCCGTAACGGCGCTCGAATCGCTCCACACGGCCCGCGGTGTCAAGAACCTGCGAGTTACCGGTGTAGAAGGGGTGGCTCGCCGATGATGTCTCGACGTCGACGACGGGGTACCTCTCCCCGTCCTCCCACTCGATGGTCTTGTCGGATTCCGCGGTCGAGCGCGTCAGGAACGCGTAGTCGGCGGCACGGTCCCGGAATATCACCGGACGGGACTCGGGGTGGATACGAGGCTTCATATGTGATCCTTCCTGTTCGCCGACCGTCCGAGGTCCGTTCGACCCCCGACATCCCTTTCAACGGTGGGGGGAGGCCGGATATTCCACCCGATTCCGGTGACCACCCGAGGCCGAACAACAGGTAGTTGGCCCGTACCTGCCCCCTACCGACCAGGGCTTCCGGTGATATTCTCGTTATATGGCTGACCGAATACATCGGGTCATCATCGAGGGCTTCCGGATCAGCACTCCCCGGTTGACCCTTCGACCGTGGGCGCCGGACGACGCCGCCGCGGCGCTGCCGGTCTACGGCGAGCACGAGGTGTCCCGGTGGCTCGCCCCGGCGCTGGAGCCGGTGTCGGACCTGGCGGCCATGGAGACCCTGATCGAACGGTGGATGGCCGAGTCGGCCACCCTCGAACCTCCCCAGGGCCGGTGGGCCGTCTCTCTGCGCGAGACAGGACAGCTGGTCGGAGGGGTGGCGCTGCTGCCGCTGCCCCCGTTCGGCAGTGATCTGGAGATCGGCTGGCAGCTGGCTCCCGACGTATGGGGTCAGGGCCTGGCCGCCGAGGCGGGACATGCCGTGGCGCACCGGGCTTTCGAGTCGGAGGCCGGGGTGGAGGAGCTGTTCGCGGTGGTACGGCCCCGGAACAGCAGAGGTGCGGCGACGGCCCGGCGGGTGGGCATGGAGTGGGTCGGCGAGACAGAGAAGTACTACAACCTGTCGTTGCAGGTCTACCGTCTGCGCAAAGGTGATCTCGACGCGAGTGGCCCGACTGCGGCCATGCGGTAGAGACCGCGCGATCCCGCTGATCGGTTGTGGCGTCGCGTCGCCAAGAGTTCATCGCCGTACGCGCGTTGGCGTCAGCTTCGCCCCTCGACGGACGCTCGTCGACGGGCTCGGTAGGCCGCGGCCTTGACGCGGTTTCCGCATTCGTCCATCCCGCACCAGGTGCGCCGGGCGCCCCGGGAGCGGTCGAGATAGATACGGGTGCAGCTGGGGCGACCGCACTCCTTGAGGCAGGCGTGGGGATCCGCGAGTACGGCGATACCGCTTCTGGCCAGGTGGGAAAGGACCGCGGGGAGGTCTCCGGTCATCCGCAGTCCCGTGTCGCCGAGCCTGATCGTGGGCACCGGCCCGGCCGCCGTGCCGTTGAGGACGTCGAGGCTCCCCCGGTCGAAGGCCCGGTCGAGCACGCGGTCGAGAGCCAGTCGGTAGATCGCCTCGCGCAGTGAGAGCGCGGACTCGAAGGTCGCGGAGTCGGCGGTGACGCGGTCGGGAAGCTCGTCACACGCGGCCACCCACCGCGCAAGGTCCCCGGGCGCGGCCAAGGCGTCTTCGGGCGCGTCTCGGCGATACCTCACCGTGCCGGCGAGATCGAGGGCCGGGTTGCCGCTCACGAAGGCGAAATCCACGTCACCATCTTGACCGGTGACAAGGCCGGTGGCAAGGTCGTCACCTGCTGAGCCGGTGACACCGGCACGAACGGGAGAGCGCATGGCCGACATCCGCGAGATCGAGGTCGTCGTCTTCGACATCCTCGGAACACTGGTCGACGAATCCGGCGGGCTTCGAGCGGAGATTCGCCGGGCGCTGCCCGCGGCCGACGACGGCTCCGTCGATGAGTCGCTCACCCTGTGGCAGCGGCATGTCGAGACCGAACAGCGGCGCATCGGGCAGGGCCATCGCGCGTACGCCGACAGCGAGGTCATCGACGCGGAAGCCGCTCAACGCGTGGCCGACCACGCCGGACCGATCGATCCGGCGACGATCGCCCGGCTGGCGACAGCGAGTCGGCGCTTGCCACCCTGGGACGACTCCGTCGCCGGTCTCGAACGGCTCACGCGGCAGCTCCCGGTGCTCGGGCTCTCCAACGCGGCGCGCACGGCGCTGCTGCGACTCGACGCGCATACCGGGCTGCGCTGGCACCAAGTCCTGTCCGGCGAAGCCGTCCTGGCCTACAAGCTGGCGCCGGAGGTCTACCGACTCGCCATCGACACCGCCGGATGCCCACCGGAACGCGTGCTCATGGTGGCCGCCCACGCCTGGGATCTCCGCGGCGCCCGGGCGAGTGGCATGCGGACCGCCCATGTCCATCGATCCATCGGTGATCCGCCGACGGACTCCGATGCCTTCGACTGGCACTTCGACGGACTGGACGACCTGGTCGCCGCCCTGACGGCGGGGTGACCAACCGCCGGACTTCGCCATGCACTTGACAAGGTCTAGACCTTCGCTTTCAATCCAATCGACACACCTCCCGCACATCTCCTCCTTGGCCCTGTCGGCTCGCCGGCAGGGCTCCGTGCGCCGTTGGCGCGAAGGGACAACATTCAGAGATGTTGAGCAAATCCGGCAGAGGCCTCTCCCTCGTACGGTCCGCGATCCTCCTGGCGGTCGCAGCCCTCGTCGCCACTCTCTTCACCGCCCCCGCCGCCCAGGCCGCCGACGGCCAGATCACCGGCCTGGCGGGCAAATGCGTCGACGTCGCCGGCGCGAACAACGCCAACGGCACCCCCGTACAGCTCTACGACTGCAACGGCAGCAACGCCCAGCGGTGGTCCAACTCGGGCGACGGCACGCTGCGCGCGCTCGGCAAGTGTCTGGACGTCTCGGGCAACAGCACCGCCGACGGGGCGCTCGTCCATCTGTGGGACTGCACCGGCGGCGCGAACCAGCGCTGGGTGGTCTCCGGCGCGAACGACATCGTCAACCCGCAGGCGGACAAGTGCCTGGACGTCCAGGACCGCAACTCGGCGAACGGCGCCCGGCTCCAGATCTGGACCTGTTCGGGGCAGTCGAACCAGAAGTGGAACGCACCGAGCAGCGGTGGCGGCAACCCCTCGCCGGGTGGCTTCGTCGTCAGTGAGTCGCAGTTCAACCAGATGTTCCCGGGTCGCAACGGCTTCTACAGCTACAGCGGTCTCACCGCGGCCTTGAGTGCTTACCCGGCGTTCGCGAACACCGGCAGCGACACCGTCAAGCGCCAGGAGGCCGCGGCGTTCCTCGCCAACGTCAGCCATGAGACCGGTGGCCTCGTCCACATCGTGGAGCAGAACACGGCCAACTACCCGCACTACTGCGACGCTTCGCAGCCCTACGGCTGCCCGGCGGGCCAGGCCGCGTACTACGGCCGCGGTCCCATCCAGCTCAGCTGGAACTTCAACTACAAGGCGGCCGGCGACGCGTTGGGCATCAATCTGCTCGCCGACCCGTGGCGT
>NZ_JARJHW010000294.1:0-5377 GCF_040560175.1 Streptomyces panacea | reverse complement strand
CAGGCCCCGCCCGACCGCCTCCGCCAGCAGCCGCACCCCGCGCGTGATGTCGGACGGCGACTGGTGCGCGTACCCCATGACGAGCCGGACCCGCCCGTCGTCCGGCCGCGCCGTGCCGTGGTACGCCAGCGGGCGCAGCGCGACACCGGCCGCCGCCGCGCGCGCCAGGAACCGCGCCTCGGGGCCGTAACGCCCCGGCAGTACCGCGATGACGTGCAGGCCCGCCGCGATACCGCTGACCTCGGTGCCGGGGAAGCGCTCGTCCAGGGCGGCGATCAGGGTGTCCCTGCGCCGCTGGTACGCCAGCCGGCAGCGGCGCAAGTGGCGGTCGTAGCCGCCCTGTTCGACGAAGTCCGCGAGCAGCGCCTGCTCCAGTACGGGATTGCCGAGGTCCATGGTGCGTTTGCGCTCGACCAGTTCCTCGGTCAGCTCCTCCGGCGCCAGCAGCCAGCCGATCCGCAGACCGGGTGCCATCGACTTGCTGACCGAGCCCATGTACGCGACGCGCTCCGGATCCAGCCCCTGCAACGCGCCCACCGGCGCCCGGTCGTAGCGGAAGTCTCCGTCGTAGTCGTCCTCCAGCACGAAACCGTCCACCGACCGCGCCCAGTCGAGGAGTTCGGTCCGGCGCGCCGCCGAGTACGCGATGCCGGACGGGTACTGGTGGGCCGGGGTCGTCACCACCGCGCGTACGCCCGACCGCTCCAGCGCGCCCGGCACCGGACCGTCGGAGTCCAGCGGCAGGAGGACAGAACGCAGACCGGCCGAGCCGAGCACCGCCCCGTTCTCCGGGCTGCCGGGATCCTCCAGACCCACCGTCCGCACCCCGCGCCCGTGCAGCGCGAAGCCGAGCAGCGTCATCGCCTGCGCCACCCCGGAACAGACCAGCAGCCGCTCCGGGTCGGCCGCGACCCCGCGCCGCCGGGTGAGCATCGCCGCCAGCGCCGTACGCAGCTCAGGCAGGCCCCGCGGATCCGGATAGCCGAGCGCCCGGTGCGGCAGCCGCGCCAGTACGGCCCGGTGCGTGGCACCCCACGCGGCGCGCGGGAAGAGTGAGAGGTCCGGCGTGCCAGGCACGAAGTCGGCGCGCGCGCCCGGCGGATGGGGCGCCCGGTCACGGGTCCCGCGCGCCGCCGCCCGTACGGCATCGCCCACCCACGTCCCGGAACCCTGCCCGCTGCGCAGATAGCCCTCGGCCGTGAGCTGTTCGTACGCGTCCGTGACCAGTCCCCGCGAGACCCCGAGATCCCCCGCGAGCTCACGGCTCGACGGCAGCCGGGTGCCCGCCGCGAGCCGCCCCGACCGCACCGCCTCACGCAGGGCGGACTGGAGCACCCGCCCACGCCGCCGGGCGGGCGCGGAGGCGAGCTCCACCTCCCACGCGTCGGTCCACGCCGTCCCCGACCCGCCGTCCCCACCAGTGGCAACACCCGAAGTGGTCCTCGATACCGTCATGGAAGTGGACCTTAAACCGGACCACCTCGCTCCGTAGCGTCGCCGTCATGAAAGCCACTTCCCCCGGCTCCCCACCGGCCGGGATGCTCCTCGCCGCCTTCGCCTGTGTCCTCGTCGGCGCCTCCTTCACCGCGAACAGCGTTCTCGGCGACTACCCGTACGCCGGCGGCCAGGCCCTGCGCTACGGCATCGCCTGTCTGCTCCTCCTCCCGCTCGTCGGCCGGGGCGCCGCCGCGTCCCTGCGTGCCCTCACCTCCGGGCAGTGGGGCAGGCTCGCCGCCGTCGCGGGCATCGGCATGGTCGGCTTCAACCTCTCCGTCATCGCCGCCGAACGCACCGCCGAGCCCGCGGTCCCCGGTGTTCTCGTCGGTTGCGCGCCGGTCGTCGTCGCCGTCCTCTTCCCCCTGCTGAGCCGGCGCCGTCCCGCGCGCCCCGTGGTGTACGGCGCGCTGGTGGTCGCCGTCGGCGCGTTCACCGTCCAGGGCTGGGGCCGTACGGACGCAGCCGGCCTCGGCTGGTCCGTCGCCGCGCTCGTCGGCGAGGTCGGCTTCGCCGTGCTGGCCGTCCCCGTACTGCGTCCGCTCGGACCCAGACTGCTCTCCGCGACCGTGGCCGGCCTCGCCGCGATCGGGTCCACGATCGCCGGGCTCGTCCTGGACGGCGCCCGGTTCGTCCGCGTACCCACCGGCGAGGAGGCGCTCGCGCTCGGCTGGCAGGCGGCCGTCGTGACCGTGATCGGCTTCATCTGCTGGTACATGGGAACGCAGCGCATCGGCGCCGAGCGGGCCACGCTCTTTTCCGGCCTCATCCCGGTGGCCGCGGCACTCACCGCGCCCCTCGTCGGCACGGGGGCGTACGGCCCCGCCCAGGCGGCCGGCAGCCTGCTGGTGGGCGTCGGCGTGGCACTCGGCTCCGGGGCGTTCCGGGCGCGGGGAGCGGCCCGCCGGGCCGCGGAGAGCGAGCCGGTCGGCACCCTCTGACATGCCTGTATGTGTCTGTCCCGACACGTCAGGTCCGCGCCCCCGGCGCTCCCACCTGCTGATGCCGTCGTTTCACGCCAAACCTGCGAACTCTGCGTGAACGATCTGTGGCAGAGTGCGATTCCGCCGGTCGATGCCCGCAGGATTGGTCTTGACCAAGACGATCGGCCGTCCTACTCTCGGAGAGTTAGTGCAGGAACCTTTAATAAACAAGTGCTGGGAAAAGCCGCCGGGGACACGGCGATTGCGGAGGATCACGGTGGGGACCACGCAGCTCGAAACTGTGCCGGAGCCGAAGTACTGGCACCTCAAGACCGTGCTGGGCCAGGCACTCGACTCCGATTTCGCGGTCGGGGAGGTCCTGCCCAACGAACGCGACCTCGCCGCCCGCTTCGGAGTCGCGCGCGCCACGCTCCGCCAGGCACTCGAACAGCTCGAACTCGAAGGCCGGCTGCAGCGCCGTCGCGGCGTCGGCACGACCGTCGCGCCCCCGCGTGTGGGTGTCGACGTGTCGACCACCCAGCAGGAGTGGCCGGGCGCCGACCCGGACGCGTGGCAGCCTGTCGACTCGGTGTCGGCCGTGGCGCCCCCCGCTGTGGCCAAGATGCTCGGGACGGACGCGGCCGACGAGGTCCACACCGTCCGCAGGACCCGCGTCACCCACGGCCAGACCGTGGCGGCCGAGCTTCTCTACGTGCCGTCGGCGTCCGTGCCGGAGCTGCCCGCCATAGACATTCCCT
The DNA here is from genome assembly GCF_040560175.1 of Streptomyces panacea. Classification (NCBI taxonomy): domain Bacteria; kingdom Bacillati; phylum Actinomycetota; class Actinomycetes; order Kitasatosporales; family Streptomycetaceae; genus Streptomyces; species Streptomyces panacea. Next base: position 2,202 of record NZ_JARJHW010000294.1, on the reverse strand, counting down.
CGGGCCCCGCCCGCGCGCGCAGCGTGCTGCGCGAGCTCCAGCGGCTCGGCATGGAGGGCCAGGACCGGGCCGTCGAGCTGGGCTCGGCCCGCGTGGACGACGCCAAGGAACTGGACCGGCTGCCCGGCGCGCCCGTGCTCGTCGTCACCACGCGCTATCTCTCCGGAGGCCGTACGGCCGCCGTCTCGGTGGCGACCTACCGGGCCGACACCTGCCGGCTCACCTTCGGGGACACCGGTGACGTGCGGATAAGCCACCACGCCGCCGACCGCAAGGCATCCTGACCCCGCTCCCAGACCGCGCTCCCTGACCGCGCTCCCTGACCGCGCTTCGTACGATTCGGCGCTTCCTGCGATTCGACTCCGGCCCGTCGCCCTGTCTCAGCGGCGGGCCGTCACCGTCCCCTCGACGGCGAACAGTTGCTCCTCGACGTGGTCCAGCGCCAGGCGCAGCGCGCCCGTGGCCACCGCCGCCTCGCCCAGCAGCGACAGCGTCACCCGGGGCGGGCGCAGACAGTACCGGGACAGCTCGTCCCGCAGCGGGTCGAGTACGCCGTCGAGGCCGGCCGCCCAGCCGCCGACGACCACCAACTCCGGGTCGAGCGCCAGGACCAGTGCGGCCACGTCGTGCACCAGCCGCTGGATGAAGCGCTCCATCGCCTGCTTCGCCCCGAAGTCACCCTGCTTGGCCAGCGCGAACACGCGGGCCACCGCCCGCTCGTCGAGCGGATGCAGCGGCTCGTCGGTCGTCGACAGCAGCTTCTCCGGCGTCACCTCGCGCCCCAGCAGGTGCAGCGCCCCGATCTCACCGGCCGCGCCGTGGAAGCCGCGGTGCAGCCGCCCGCCGATCAGCGACCCGGCCCCCGGGCTGAGTCCCGCCAGGACGAAGACGATGTTGTCCGAATCGGTGGCCGCGCCCTTCCAATGCTCGGCGACGGCGGCCGCGTTGGCGTCGTTCTCCACCAGCACCGGACACCGGAACGAGCGCCGCAGCCGCTCGCCGAGCGCCAGGCCCGTCCACCCGGGCAGCGCTGTACCGAGCCGTACCGTCCCGTCGGCCTCCACGATGCCGGGGCTGCCGACACCGACGGCCCGCAGCGAACTGCGCGCCACCCCCGCCCGGCGCAGCACGTCGCTGACGACGACCCGCACCCGGTCGAGCCGCTCGTCCGCCGACGCGGTCTCCGTGGCGTCGCGCGAACTGGCGCCGATGATCCGGCCGTCGAGCCCCGACAGCAGCGCGGCCACCCGGTGCGGCCCGATCTCGATGCCCAGCAGATGCCCGGCCTCGGCCCGGAACCGGAACCTGCGCGCGGGACGGCCCTGCCGGCGGGCCTCACCCTCGCCCGGCGCCGACTCGACGACCAGGCCGATCTCCATCAGGCCCTCGACGACGCCTTCGACCGTGGGCCGTGACAGACCGGTGATCCGCGTCAGATCGGTGAAGGTGGGGCAATCGGCACCCCGCAGGGCGTGCAGCACCACGGCGGAGTTGATCCGCCGCAACAAGGAAGGGTCCCCGCCGGTCAGCCGCCCCACGGTCAGTCCTCCCAGCTCGTGCGCGTGTCTGCCGGATGGTACTCGGTGGTCGCCGAGGCGGCTAACGGACGACGGCACGGGGCGTGGGCCTTGCCGGAAAGCTCCCTTCGACGGCCGGAAGTGACCGGTCGGAGGGCGAGAGGCGGGGGGTGTGGGGGAGGTGCCTGACGGCCTGCCAATTGTCAGTGCCGGGCGCTTTACTGGAGTCATGAGCACCGCACAGCACCTCGCCACCATCGATCTGCTGTGTGCCCGGTCCTTCCCCGCCGAGCGCGCCGGGTCCGGGGTGGGGACGAGCGGGCCGGGGTATCACCTGGCGGAGTTGGCGCTCGGCGAGAGCTTCCGGGAGACCGACGGGTCGCGCCGCGCGCAGGAGGCGGAGCAGTACGAGGCGGAGTGCGCCGCACTCACGTCGGTGCTGGCGGCGCGGTGGGGGGAGCCGCAGCCGGTCAGCCTCTGGAGCACCCGGGTGCGCGCCGCCGAGGGCGAGGAGATACCGGAGCCGTGGCGCGCACTGTCCGACGGGGTCGGCCTCGCGCACCTGTGGCGGACCGGGGGCCGGTGGGTGGCGGTGGGCGTGTCCTGGCAGGGCGACGAGCACCCGCTCCAACTGCTCGCGGCGGTCACGGAGATCGACCCGCCCTAGGGGGTGTCTTCAGAGTCT
>NZ_JARJHW010000293.1:0-5406 GCF_040560175.1 Streptomyces panacea | reverse complement strand
CGGCGGACCCTGCCGGGCCGGCTGTCCGACGCCCCCCACGGCAGGTTCCTCGACCGGCGCATCGACGCCCTGTCGACGGAGGACCGTCTGATCGTCGCCAAGGACGAGTACTTCTACGAGCCGGTCATCGAGGAGGCGACGGGCCCCCGGATCAAGTTCGACGGCCGATGGTTCCTCAACTTCGCCTCCTACAGCTACCTCGGACTCATCGGGCACGACTACATCGAGGACCAGGTCCTGCGCGCCGTGGAGCGGCACGGGACCGGCGCGCACGGGGTGCGGCTGCTGGCGGGCACCCTGCATCTGCACCGGGAGCTGGAGCTGGCGCTCGCCCGCTTCCTCGGCACCGAGGACGCCATCGTCTTCTCCAGCGGCTACATGGCGAACGTGGCGACGGTCGGCGCTCTCGTCGGCCCCGGCGACGTGGTCATCGGCGACGTCTACAACCACGCCAGCATCCTGGACGGTTACCGGCTGTCCGGTGCGTCGGTCATCACCTACGCCCACAACGACCTCACCGACCTGGAACGCGCCCTGCGCAAGGCGGGTGAAGCGGGCCGTCTGGTCGTCACGGACGCCGTCTTCAGCATGGACGGCGACGTGGCGGATCTGCCCGGCATCGTGGAGCTGTGCGAGCGGTACGACGCCCCGCTGATGGTCGACGAGGCACACAGCCTGGGTGTCCTCGGTGCCACGGGCCGCGGCATCACCGAGCACTTCGGGATCGACCCGGCACGGGTCGACGTCAAGATGGGCACGCTCTCCAAGACGGTGCCGAGCGCGGGTGGTTACGTCGCCGGCTCCAGCGACCTGGTCTTCGCGCTGAAGAACAACGCGCGGGGCTGGATGTTCTCCGCGGCGGTGACTCCCGCCCAGGTGGCGGCGGCCAAGGCGGCGATCGAGGTGATGGAGGCCGCACCCTCCCTCACCCGGGACGTACAGGCGAAGACGACCCGTTACCGCGAGCAGCTGCGCGCCCTGGGCTTCGACACGCTGGCCAGTGAGACACCGGTGGTGCCCATCATCTGCTCCAGCGCCGATCAGGCGGGGACGATGGCCCGGCTGTGCCAGCAGGACGGGCTCTTCGTACAGCCGATCGTCTACCCGGCCGTGCCGCGGACGCTGCCCCGGCTGCGGACCATCGTCAACCTCAGCCACTCCGACGCGGATCTGGACGCGGCGGTCGTGACGCTGGAGAAAGCCGGCCGCGCCTGCGGCCTGATCCGCTGAGCACCGATCCGACGGAGCGGTCCACAGGAACGGAGCGGTCCACCGGAACGGATCGGTCCACCGGCACGGGGCGATCCACCCGCGCTCAACGGCCCACAGGAACAGAGCGGTCCGCGAGAACGGACACCGTACGCCTTCCACCGCATGGCAACCAGGGAGGTACCGATCATGACCGACATCGACACCACGGCGTTCTTCGGGGCGATTCTGAAGACCATCGCCTCGACCCGGAACCACGGCGCCGACCAACACGAGTTCGCGTCCGGTGTGCTGGAGCCGGCCGCGCGGATCCGCGCGGTCGAGAAGGAGATCGGTGACCGGCGGCTGACGCCCGCCGAGGCCGAGGAGGTGCTCGATCTCCTGAGTACGACGCTGCGCACCAAGCGCACGCCGGACGAGGAGCGCGAGTACTACCTCCAGTACATCGAGAAGGTCGCCGGGATCAGCCGGGCCTCGCTGGGTCTGTCCGGCTGGTGAACACCTCCCGACTCGCGTGGTACAGCCACGAGATCTGTTTCTGGCACGACCCCGGTCCCGGATCGGGGTACGTGCCGGTGGGACCGGGCGTCGAGCCGTTGCGCCAGTTCGCGGTCGACCCGGACCTCCGGCGTGCCGAGGGGCTGGTCAAGGCGTCAGGTGTGATGGACCGGTTCACCGGCTTCACCCCCACGCCCGCCTCCGACGAGGACCTGCTCCTCGTGCATGTCCCCGAACACATCGAGCGGGTCGAGGCGGCCTCGGCGGCCGGCGCGGGCGATGCCGGTGTGTACGCGTACGTCAACTACCACAGCGCGCAGGCCGCGAGGCTCGCCGTCGGGGCCTGCGCGCAGGCCGCCACGGGTGTCCTGGACGGCCGCTTCGACCGCGCCTACTGCCTGGTGAGGCCGCCCGGCCATCACGCGGAGCCGGACCGGGCGATGGCGCTGTGCCTCTACAACAACCTGGCGGTGGCCGCCCGCGCGGCACAGCGCCGGGGGGCGCGCCGCGTGCTGATCCTGGACTGGGACGTGCACCACGGCAACGGCATCCAGCGGACCTTCTACGAGGACCCCGACGTGCTGTACATCTCGGTGCACCAGGAAGGGCTGTTCCCGGCGGCGTCCGGTCTCGTTCTGGAGACCGGCGCGGGCGCGGGGGCGGGCAGCACCCTCAATGTGCCGCTGCCCGCCGGCTCGGGGCACGGCGCCTATCTCGCGGTGATGGACCGGATCGTGGAGCCCGCGGCCCGTGCCTTCGGCCCCGATCTGATCCTGGTGGCGGCGGGCGTCGACGCGAGCGGCCACGATCCGATGGGCCGGATGCTCTGCACCAGCCGCACCTTCCACTCGATGACGTCGACGATGTGCCGGCTGGCGGACGAACTGACGGGAGGCAGGATCGTCTTCGCCCACGAGGGCGGCTACTCGGCGTGGTACCAGCCGATGCTGGTGCTGGGCACGGCCACCGCGATCGCCGGTCTGCCGGCCCCTCAGGACCCGTTCCTGCACTCGCTCGAACACCTTCCGGGCCAGCGCCTCCAACGCCACCAGGACCGGGTGATCGCACACCTGGAGGGCCACCATCCGCTGCTCGCGGGCCCGGCCTCCTCGCCACCCTCCGGCCGGTCCGGGGCGGCCGGGCGGCCCGCGCCAGTGACCGGGGTGCCGCGATGAGCGGCTGGTGGATGACGGTGGGGAGCGGCGCGCGTCCGACAGGCGGCACCGGTTCGGGGCGGCGGCCCCGCGCCCGTTTCCGGGTCGTGGCGCTCCCGCACGCCGGCGGGTGGCCGTCCGCGTTCCGCTCCTGGTGGCAGGTGCTGCCCGAGGACGTGGAGTGCGTCGTCGCCCAACTGCCGGGTCGGGGCACGCGCATCAACGAGCCCCTGGTGACGCGCGTCGAGCCGCTGGTCGGCGCCCTCGTCCGGGGCCTGGTGGAGCTGGAGCCCTTGCCGTACGCGGTCATCGGGCACAGCTTCGGCAGCGTGCTCGGATACGAGCTCACCCGGGCGATGGAACGCGACGGTCTGCCTCCCACCCTGCTGGCCGTGTCCGCGCGCCAGCCGCCGTGCTTCCCCAGCGAACCGCCCTTCGCGCATCTCAGGAGCGACGCGGAGCTGCTGGAGCATCTGACGGACATGGGCGGCATGTCTCCCGGGCTGGTGGACCGTACGGACCTGGTCCGGTCGTCGCTCCGAGCGATCCGGGCCGACCTGGAGGCGATGGAGACCTACCGGCGGCCGCTGTTCGGTATCCGCGTCCCCATCGTGGCGCTCGGCGCGGTGGACGACCCGGTCGTCGTCGACGAGCGGATGTACCTGTGGTCGCTGGAGACGTCGGGCGGCTTCAGCCGGCAGACGTTCACGGGTGGTCACTTCTACCTCTACACACCCGCCAACGCGGCAGCCGTCGCCGCCCTCCTGGTCCCCGGCCTCGACCATCCCCGGTCGGAGCCGTCCCTCCCGCACCCCCTCGCCCGACGATCGTGATCGGGCACCGATGTGCACCATCCCCGAAAGGAAACATGTGAGTACCACCGCCGACACCACCACACAGGCCGGACCTCGTGAGTGGTTGGGCCTGGCCGTACTGGCGCTGCCCACCTTGCTGCTGTCCATCGATGTGAGCGTGCTGCACCTGGCCGTACCCCACATCAGCGAGGGCCTGAACCCCTCGGCCGCCCAGATGCTGTGGATCATCGACATCTACGGCTTCCTGATCGCCGGCTTCCTGGTGGCCATGGGAACCCTGGGCGACCGCATCGGCCGCCGGAAGCTGCTGCTGATCGGCGCCGCCGGGTTCGGCCTCGCGTCGCTGGCCGCCGTCTTCGCCGACGACGCGGCCTCGCTGATAGCGGCGCGGGCCGCGATGGGCATCGCCGGAGCCACGCTGATGCCCTCGACCCTCGCGCTGATCATCAACATGTTCCGTGACGCGCGGCAGCGCGGCGTGGCGATCGCGATCTGGGTCACCATGTTCTCCGTGGGCATCGCGCTCGGCCCGGTCGTCGGCGGCGCCATGCTGGAGTACTTCTGGTGGGGTTCGGTCTTCCTGCTCGGTGTGCCCATCATGGGTCTGCTGCTGGTGGCCGGGCCGATCCTGCTGCCGGAGTACCGCGACGAGGACGCCGGCCGGCTCGACCTGATCAGCGTGGGCCTGTCGCTCGCCACGATCCTCCCGGTGATCTACGGACTGAAGGAGATCGCCAACGACGGGGTCGGCGCGGTCCCGCTCATGGCGATCGTCGTGGGCCTGGTCGTCGGCGTGCTGTTCGTCCGCCGACAGCGCACGCTGGAGAGCCCGCTGCTCGACCTCGCCCTCTTCCGCAGCTCCACCTTCCTCACGGCCCTGGTGACGCTGCTGCTCAGCATGCTGGTGGCCGGCGGCACGTATCTGATGGTGACGCAGTTCCTCCAGCTCGTCGGTGGACTGTCCCCGATGAAGGCCGGTCTGTATCTGCTGCCGGCGGCGTTCGCGCTGATCGTGACGGCAGTGGTGTCCCCCATGGCGGCGAGCAGGATCCGTCCGGCGTACGTCGTCGCCATCGGGCTCGCGGTGTCGGGCGTCGGCCATGTGATGCTGAGCCTGGCCGACAGTTCGTCGGGCATCGCCCAGGTGGTGACGGGCTTCGCCTTCGTCTACGCCGGTGGTGGCCCGCTCATCGCCCTGGGCACGGACATCGTCGTCGGAGCGGCCCGGCCCGAGCAGGCCGGGTCCGCCGCGGCCCTCTCGGAGACCAGCACCGAACTCGGCATGGCGCTCGGCGTCGCCCTGCTCGGCAGCCTCGGCGCCGCGGTGTACCGCGGTGGGGTCGATGTCCCGGCGGGGGTGGCGGCGGGCGCCGATGACACGCTCGCCGGCGCGGTGGAGACGGCGCGGGGGCTGTCCTCGGATGTGGCGACCGTCCTGCTCGGCTCGGCGCGGGAGGCGTTCACCGACGGCATGAACGTCATCGGTGGCATCGGGGCGTTCGTCGCGCTCGCCTCCGCCGTGCTGGTGGCGGTGGTCATCAAGATCCCGGCCACCGGAGCGGGCGAGGACTCCGCCGGTACCGACGGTTCGGCCGACGGCGTCGCTCCCGCCGTCAACGTGGAGGCATAGCGCTCCCCGCCGTCCCCGCCGTCCCCGCCGGGCCAGGTCGGCGGCCGGTGTGCGGCCCGCGCCACGCGACGCGGGCCGCACAACCCCGGGCGGACAGGAT
>NZ_JARJHW010000292.1:0-5471 GCF_040560175.1 Streptomyces panacea | reverse complement strand
GATCCGGGCGGGGATCCGGGCCGGCAGGCAGACGGGGAGGCACGCGCGGCGACGGTGCGGACGGACTCGCGGCGGCTTGAGCGCATCCTCACCAACCTGGTGGTCAACGCGCACCGGCACGGCCGGGCCCCCGTCGTGATCACCGTGTCCGGCGACGGCAGGACCGTGGCCGTACGCGACCACGGTCCCGGCTACCCCACGACGCTGCTCGACGACGGCCCTCAGCGCTTCCGGACCGGCGCCCGCGAGCGCGGTACGGGCCATGGGCTCGGCCTCACGATCGCGCTGGGCCAGGCTCACGTCATCGGCGCCACGCTGGAGTTCGGCAACCCGCCCGACGGCGGCGCCCTCGCCACGCTCCGGCTGCCGTCGGTCCTCCCGCCCACCGGGGCGGACCCGGCCGACCTCGTGGACCTGGCCGACCGCTGATACACGGCTGATACAACTCCGCGCGCCGGCCGACACGTTGCTTCCCCATGACGAAGATCTTCGGTGCCGAGGATGACGCCATGCGTATGCGTATCCGTCGCCTCCTCACCTGGCGCAAGGCTCTGGCCGCCTTAGTCACCCTGTGCTTCCTGATCATCGGTTCGTTCACCGTGCTGTACCTGGTCATCGACATCCCGAGACCCAACGAGCAGGTGAAGGCGCAGAGCAACGTCTATCTGTTCAGCGACGGCTCCAGGCTCGCCCGTACCGGCGAGGTCAACCGGGAGTCCGTACCGCTCGACAGAGTGCCCGAGGACGTGCGGAGGGCGTTCGTCGCGGCCGAGAACAAGGACTTCTACACCGACTCCGGCATCTCCCTCTCCGGCACGGCGCGCGGCATCTTCAACACGGCGACCGGCGGCGCCAAGCAGGGCGGCTCGACCATCACGCAGCAGTACGTGAAGAACTACTACCTCAGCCAGGAACAGACCGTCAGCCGCAAGGTCAAGGAGCTGTTCATCTCCCTCAAGGTGGACCGGCACAACTCGAAGGACGACATCCTCGCCGGCTATCTCAACAGCAGTTACTACGGACGGCTCGCGTACGGCGTCCAGGCGGCCGCCCGCACGTACTACGGCAAGGAGGTCGAAGACCTCGACGTGGAGGAGGGCGCGTATCTCGCGGCGCTGCTCCAGGCCCCCAGTCAGTACGACTGGGCCGTCGCCTCCCCCGCCGACAAGAAGCAGGCGAAGGCGCGTTGGAGCTATGTGCTGGACAACATGGTCGGCGAAGGGTGGCTCGACAAGGACGACCGGCGGCGGATGCGTTTCCCGGTGCCCGTGGCGCCCAAGGCGTCGGCGGAGCTGGCCGGGCAGGCCGGCTATCTGGTGGACGTCGCGCGGCGTGAGCTGATCGCCTCGGGCGTCGGCGAGCAGGAACTGGCGGCCGGCGGCTGGCGGATCACCCTCAGTATCGAGCCGAAGAGGCAGGGGGCGCTGCGCGAGGCTGTCGCGGCCGGGCTCTCCACGTCGGGCCGCGGTCCGAAGTCGAAGGCTCCCCAGCGTGATCCGGACCGTCAGGCCGGGGCGGTGTCCGTGGATCCGAAGTCCGGGCGCATCGTGGCGCTGTACGGCGGCCACGACTACTTCAAGCACTATCTGAACAACGCGACACGAGCCGACTACCAGGCGGGGCCGACCTTCGCCCCCGTGCTCCTCGCCGCGCAGATCGAGGCGAAGCAGAACGGCAAGGGGACGCTGGATCCGGGCACCATCAGGACGACCGCGAAGAAACTGGGGATGACGGCGGACCCGGCCGGCTTCGCCGCTCCGCAGTCGATGTCCCTCGGGCTGATGGGCGCGAGTCCGCTGGAGATGGCGGGGGTCCACGCCACGCTGGCCAACGACGGCAGGAAGGTCACCCCGTCGATCGTGAAGTCCGCGCGGCGCGGCGACCGGACGGTCGATCTGCCGGACCCGATCGGCGACCGGGTGATCGACAGCATGTCCGCGCAGTACGCCCACGCGTCGCTCTCGGGGAAGGCCCGGGCGGGTGGGGCGTTCTGGCCCGACAAGACCGTTCCGCCGCTGCTGGAGGCGGCCGACGCGAGTGGCGGCACGGATGCCTCGGGCCACACCGACGACCGGAAGGCGGAGTGGTTCATCGGCTCCGCCCCGGATCTGGTGACCTCGATCGGGCTGTTCGGCGAGAGTGCCAAGACGGGGAAGCAAGTGGCGCTCAAGGGCATCGAGGACAACCCGGCGGCCCGGATCTGGAGCGTCTATCTCACGTCGACGACGGCCGAACCGATACCCCGGCAGGCTCATTGACGTTGTGTCAGGACGTTCGTGTGCCGGCCCGCCCCACCCCCGTTCAGGGGCGGGCCGGCACACGCCGTCCCTCATATACCGGTCGCTCCGGGGCCGGACATCAGTCGCCGGCCCCGGGCCGCTCGTCCAGCTCGTCGGGAAACTCCCGGTCGCCGGCCTGCGGCGGCTGCGGGCCGTGATTCGTCATGATGACCGTCTGCTCGACCCGTACCATCCGGAACACGTCCTCCGCGATGATCACCTGGTCCTCACCCCGTTCCACCGCGTCGGCCGCCCGGCCGAACCGGCCGGCGAACTCCCCCGCGTGCGCGCCCCGTGCGCGCAGGACCGCGCCGAGATCGAGCCGGGCCTCCTCCTCGAAGGGCACGGCCGGGAACAACTGCCGCCAGCCGCCCTCCTCGTGGATCATCGCGGCGTAGGCCGTGTAGTGGGACACGGACATCCGCTCCCAGTCGGGACCGTCCACCCGGAACTCCTTGCGGAGTTCCTCCTCACGCTTCCCGACCTCCAGCAGCCGCCGGGCCGCCGCGTCGTCGAATCCCTCATCTGCGCTCGCGTCCATACCCCCAGCGTGCCGCACCGCGCGGCGCCGGGCGCGGGGAATCAGCTATATGCCGGGGTCAGGGCCGCCATACGTCGGTGCGCGCGACATCGGCGGCGAACTGGGTGAAGTCCTTGGGCCTACGGCCCAGGGCCTCCTCGACGCCGTCCACGAGGTGCGCGTTGCGCCCGTCGTTGATCAGCTCGAAGAGGTCGGCGAATTCCTCCGGAGCGCCCACCGAGACGAGGAAGTCACGGTATTCCTCCAGCGCGACCGGTGAGTAGGTGATCTCCCGCCCGGTGGCCTTGGACAGCTCGGCGGCGATCTCGGCGAAGCCGAGCAGCCGGGGTCCGGAGAGCTCGTACGTCCTGCCGATGTGGCGGTCGTCGGTGAGGGCCGCGACGGCGACGTCCGCGACGTCGTCCACGTCGACGAAGGGCTCGACCGCGTCACCGGTCGGCAGTGCCAGCTCCCCCGAGAGCACGGGCTCCAGGAAGAAGCCCTCGTTGAAGTTCTGGCTGAACCAGCTGGCCCGGACGACGGTGACATCCGCGCCGCTGCTCCGCACGTTGCCCTCGGAGAGCAGGGCACCTTCCTCGCCCCGCCCGGAGAGCAGCACCAGCCGGCGCGCGCCCTTGGCGACGGCGCGCTCGGCGAACGCTCCGACGGCCTCGGCCGCGCCGGGGAAGGCGAGGTCCGGGTAGTAGCAGAGGTAGACGGCTCCGACACCTTCCAGTGCGGCGTCCCAGGTGTCGGGCTCCTCCCACACGAAGGGGATCTCGCCGCCGCGTGAGGCGATACGCACCGGCAGTCCGCGCTCGGTGAGCCGCGCCGCCACGCGTCGTCCGGTCTTGCCCGTACCGCCGGTGACCAGGGTCGGCCTCGCCGCCGCTGCCGGCGTGTTCCGGGTGTTGTGCGTGTTCTGTGTCATGGCTCAAGTCAAGTACGGGCCGGGCCCGCCGAACATGGCCACGAAGCTCACCCGCATAAGCGAGCGTCTACGTCCCCGGACCGGATGCGGGTGGAGGTGCGCCGGCACGGCCGGGCGACGGCGGCCGTCGGCATCCGCACGAGTTCCGTGGCCGAACCGCTGCCCCGAGCCCCCGTCCCGGCGCCGGCGATCAGTCCTGCGCGGCGGCCAGTTCACGTACGGTCGCCATGTCGCTGAACGGGATCAGCGTGTCCCCGACGGTCTGGTACGGCTCGCTGCCCTTCCCCGCGATCAGGACGATGTCGTTCCTGCCCGCCGCCGACAGGGCGAACTCGATGGCCGCGCGGCGGTCGGCGTACCGCTCGAAGGGGGTGCCGGTGGCGGCCAGACCGGGTGTGATCTGGTCGAGGATCGCCTCGGGGTCCTCGTGACGGGGGTTGTCCGAGGTGAGGACGCACAGGTCGGAGTGGGTGCCCGCGATCTCGCCCATCTCCGCGCGCTTGGTGACATCACGGTCGCCGCCGCAGCCGAACACGGTGATGACCTGCCCGGTGGCGAAGTCGCGGATGGTGCTCAGCACCTTGTCGAGCGAGTCCGGGGAGTGCGCGTAGTCCACGATGACCGACGTGCCGCGCGGGGTCTCGAAGCGTTCGAAGCGCCCGGGGATCGGGGGCATCCGGTCGAGCGCGGTGACAAGCCCGCGCAGGTCGTGCCCCAGGAGGTGGCAGGCGGCGACGGTGGCGAGCGCGTTGGCGACGGAGAACCGGCCGGGCACGGGGATCGCCGCCGGGTATTTGCGGCCGGCGTGGTGGAGCGTGAAGCGCGTGCCGAAGGCGTCCATCGTGAGGTCGGTCGCCCGGTAGTCGGCGTCGTTGTCCAGCGCGTACGTGGTCACCGCGCCGGGCATGAGCGCGCCGATCCCGGCGCCCACCGGGTCGTCGACGTTCACCACGGCCTGTCGGCAAAGCCCCTGGAACAGGCGGAGTTTGGCGTCCCGGTAGTTCGCCATGGTGCCGTGATCGTCCAGATGGTCCTGCGTGAGGTTGGTGAAGATGCCGACGTCGATGTACGAGTGGTCGACGCGGTGCGTCAACAGCCCCATGGACGTGGCCTCCAGGACGACGGTGCTCACGTCGCGGTCGCGCATGACACCGAGCAGGTACTGGAAGTCGGGCGACTCGGGGGTGGTGAGTACTGAACGGGGCATGGGGATCAGTTCGTCACCGATACGGCTGCCCGCCGTGCCGATGACACCGACCACGGCCCGTTCGGCGATGCGCAGCACAGACTCGACCATGTAGGACACCGACGTCTTGCCGTTGGTGCCGGTGATGGCGACCATGTCCATCGCGAGGCCGGGGTCCCCGTGGTAGCGGGAGGCGACGACCGCGGCGGCGGTGCGGGTGTCCGGGACGCGTACGACGCAGACGGCCGGGTCCGACGCCCAGGCGGCCACCGGCAGATCGGTGGTCGCCGCGTCGACGAGCACGGCGACCGCGCCGCGAGCGAGCGCGGGTCCGACGGATTCCGGGCCGCCCTCGCGATGGCCGGGGACCGCGATGAACAGCGATCCGGGTGACACGCGGTGGGCGTCGAAACAGGCTCCGGCGGTGATGGCCGTATCGGGATCGCCCTGCAGAATCTCGTGGTCGTGCCCGACGAGCAATTCGCTCAGCTTCACAGGGGATCCTCTCGAAGGTACGGCTCGGCCGCCGTGCGGCGGTCACCGTGGAGGCGCCGA
>NZ_JARJHW010000291.1:0-5642 GCF_040560175.1 Streptomyces panacea | reverse complement strand
TAAGAGACAGCCCCAGCCGCATCCCGCGCCCGTCCACGGCCAGCCCGGGAAGCAGCACCACCCGCGCCCGGAGCACCGCGTCCACGCCCAGCCGCGCACCGTCCGGCTCCAGCAGCCCCCGCCCCGCGGGCACCAGCCGCTCCGCCCCCTCGTACGCCGCCCAGTCCAGGTCGTTGTCCGGCAGCAGCACCGGCAGGAGGACCCGCACCCCCCGCTCCCGCAGCGCGTCGAGCAGCGCGCGCGTGCCGGGCTCGCGTCCTACGGAGACGTACGCGGCGACGGTCCCGGCCCCCGCGATCTCGGGCAGCTCCAGCGCCCGCCGGGCGAGAACCGCGGAGGCGTTTCGTGCGTCCTCTTCAGACAGCGGGCGCCGCGCGGCAAGGAGGTCACGCCGAAGGGCGGGCTTTCCTGACATGTCGTAATTCAATGGACTTCGCAAATCTCTCGTATGTGTATGTATCGAGAGAAAGTTAACCGGAGCCACATCTTCCCCTCATTCATGGCGGATATGGTTCTCGGTATGACTCAGTCGCCCCCCAGGATCAGCAAGGCGGTCATCCCTGCCGCCGGCCTCGGCACACGATTCCTGCCTGTCACCAAGGCCACTCCCAAGGAGATGCTGCCCGTCGTCGACAAGCCCGCGATCCAGTACGTGGTCGAGGAAGCCGTGATGGCAGGGCTCTCCGACGTTCTCATGGTCACCGGACGCAACAAGCGTCCCCTGGAGGACCACTTCGACCGCAATTACGAGCTGGAGGAGGCGCTCACCCGCAAGGGGGACACCGAACGCCTCGCCAAGGTGCAGGAGTCCAGCGACCTGGCCACCATGCACTACGTCCGGCAGGGCGACCCCAAGGGCCTCGGCCACGCCGTCCTGTGCGCCGCTCCGCACGTCGGCGACCAGCCTTTCGCGGTCCTCCTCGGTGACGACCTGATCGACCCGCGCGACCCGCTGCTGTCCCGCATGGTCGAGATCCAGGAGCGCGAGGGCGGCAGCGTCATCGCGCTGATGGAGGTCGAGCCCGACCAGATCAACCTCTACGGATGCGCCGCCGTCGAGCCCACCGCCTACGGCGACGTGGTCAAGGTGCACGACCTGGTGGAGAAGCCCGACCCGGCGGACGCCCCCAGCAACTACGCCATCATCGGCCGTTACGTCCTGGACCCCGCCGTCTTCGAGATACTGCGCCAGACGGAGCCAGGCCGCGGTGGTGAGATCCAGCTCACCGACGCGCTCCAGCAGCTGTCCGCCGACGAGAAGGTCGGCGGCCCGGTCCACGGTGTCGTCTTCAAGGGACGTCGCTATGACACGGGTGACCGCGGGGACTATCTGCGTGCCATTGTCAGACTCGCGTGCGAACGTGAAGACCTGGGACCGGACTTCCGGGCCTGGCTCCGCAGTTACGTCAACGAGGAGATGTAGCGCCTTGAGCAGTACGGCGACACCGGCACCGGCATCCGTCTCGGGCCAGGGACGGCTCTGGACGGTGGACGAGCACCTGGCGGACATCCTCGCCACGGTCCGTCCGCTCGACGCGATCGAGCTGCAACTGCCCGACGCCCAGGGCTGCGTCCTGGTCGAGGACATCACGGTGCCGGTGGCCCTGCCGCCGTTCGACAACAGCTCCATGGACGGCTACGCGGTCCGTACGGCCGACGTGTCCGGCGCCGACGAGGAGTTCCCGGCCGTCCTGACCGTCATCGGCGACATCGCGGCGGGCGGTGACTCCCTGCCCCGCGTCGGCCCCGGCCAGGCCGCCCGGATCATGACCGGAGCACCGCTCCCGCCGGGCGCCGAGGCCGTCATCCCCGTCGAGTGGACCGACGGCGGTACGGGCGGCGGGGCCGCCACCTCCATGCGGCCGGCCGGCTCCGCCCCCGAGGGCGCCGGAGGCGAGGTTCGGGTGTACCGCCCCGTCGAGCCCCGCGCGCATGTCCGCGCGCGCGGCAGCGACGTCCAGGCCGGGGACCTCGCCCTGGAGGCCGGCACGATCCTGGGACCGCCGCAGATCGGCCTGCTGTCCGCCATCGGCCGCGCCACCGTCCGGGTCCACCCGCGCCCGCGCGTGGTCGTCCTGTCGACCGGCAGCGAACTGGTCCAGCCGGGCGAGCCCTTGGGCCAGGGCCAGATCTACGACTCCAACAGCTTCGCGCTCACCGCCGCCGCGCGGGACGCGGGCGCCATCGCCTACCGGGTCGGCGCGGTCACCGACGACGCGGAGACCCTCCGGTCCACCATCGAGGACCAGCTGATCCGCGCGGACATGATCGTGACGACCGGCGGGGTCAGCGTCGGGGCGTACGACGTGGTCAAGGAGGCGCTGTCCTCCGTAGGAGACGAGGACGAGCCGGGCAGCGGCATCGACTTCCGCACGCTCGCGATGCAGCCGGGCAAGCCCCAGGGCTTCGGCTCGATCGGCCCCGAGCACACCCCGCTGCTCGCGCTCCCCGGCAATCCGGTCTCCTCGTACGTCTCCTTCGAGCTGTTCGTGCGCCCCGCGATCCGCGCGCTGATGGGCCGCCAGGACGTCCACCGTCCGACGGTCCGCGCGACCCTGAAGGCCGACAAGGCGCTGACGTCACCGGCCGGGCGACGCCAGTTCCTGCGGGGTACGTACGACGCCGAGGCGGGCGCGGCCGTCCCCGTCGGCGGCGCCGGTTCGCATCTCGTCGCCGCCCTCGCCCACGCCGACGCGCTGATCGTGGTCCCCGAGGAGGCCACGTCGGTGGAGCCCGGAAGCGAGGTCGACGTGGTGCTGCTCGGCTGACGGCCGCCCGGTGGCGGTAGCGTGTCCTGCCTAACAGGCCCCGCCGGGCCCGGACCGGGAGCGCCACAGCGATGACTGCGTTTTCCCGGGGGGAGACCCCCGGACCTTCTCGACAAGGCCGCCTGACGCATATCGACGAGGCGGGCGCGGCCCGCATGGTCGACGTCTCCGCCAAGGAGGTCACCGCGCGCACCGCCAGCGCGAGCGGCCGGGTGCTGGTGTCGCCGCGCGTGGTCGAACTGCTGCGGGGTGAGGGCGTGCCCAAGGGCGACGCCCTGGCCACCGCCCGGATCGCGGGCATCATGGGTGCGAAGCGGACCCCGGACCTGATCCCGCTCTGCCATCCACTGGCGGTCTCGGGAGTCACGCTCGACCTCGCCGTCGCGGACGACGCGGTGGAGATCCTGGCGACGGTGAAGACCACGGACCGCACGGGCGTCGAGATGGAGGCCCTGACCGCGGTCTCGGTCGCGGCGCTCACGCTGGTCGACATGGTGAAGGCCGTCGACAAGGGCGCTGTCATCACGGACGTACGGGTCGAGCAGAAGACCGGCGGCGCGTCGGGCCACTGGTCCCGCCGGCCACCGGAGCCGAACGGGACACCGGAGAGGGGCACGGCATGACCGATCCCGCCGACAGCGGCGCCGCGGCCCCCGCGCCGCGGGCAAGCAGGCCCTACCGCGCGCTGGTCGTCACCGCGTCCAACCGCGCGGCGGCCGGGGTGTACGCGGACTCCGGAGGTCCGATCATCGCGAACGCCCTCGCGGAACTGGGCTTCTCGGTCCAGGGACCCCTGGTCGTGCCCGACGGCGACCCGGTCGAGCAGGCCCTGCGCGACGGGGTGGCCGCCTCGTACGCCGTCATCCTGACCACCGGCGGCACCGGCGTCTCGCCCACCGACCGCACCCCCGAGGCCACCCGCCGCGTCCTTGACCAGGAGATCCCCGGCATCCCCGAGGCGATCCGCGCCGAAGGCGCCCGTAAGGTCCCCACCGCCGCGCTCTCCCGGGGCCTCGCGGGCGTCGCGGGCCGGACCCTGATCGTGAATCTGCCGGGGTCCTCCGGCGGTGTACGGGACGGGCTCGCCGTACTCGACCGGCTGCTCGTCCACGCCGTCGACCAGATCCACGGCGGCGATCACCCCCGTACCGACGGATGAACCCCTTCTGGCCCGTGGCGCTGGTGGACGGCGATGTCGTCCTGCGCCCCATAAAGCCGCGCGACCAACGTGCCTGGCGCGAGGTGAACCGGCGCAACCGCGAATGGCTGCGTCCTTGGGAGGCGACGATCCCGCCGCCGCCCCCCGGCGCCCCGGTCGCCCAGCGCCCGACGTACCGGCAGATGGTCCGTCACCTGCGCGCCGAGGCGAACGCGGGGCGGATGCTGCCGTTCGTCATCGAGTACCAGGGGCGCCTGGTCGGCCAGTTGACGGTGGCCGGGATCACCTGGGGCTCGATGTGCTCGGGGCATGTCGGCTACTGGGTGGACCGCGATGTCGCGGGGCGCGGCGTCATGCCGACGGCCGTGGCCCTCGCCGCCGACCACTGTTTCCGCATGGTGGGGATGCACCGGATCGAGGTCTGCATTCGCCCCGAAAACGGGCCGAGCCGCCGCGTCGTGGAGAAACTCGGATTCCGCGAGGAAGGCACGCGGCCCCGCTATCTGCACATCGACGGGGCCTGGCGGGACCATCTGGTCTTCGCGCTCACGGCCGAGGAAGTGCCGGAAGGACTCCTGCACCGCTGGCACCAGGCGCGACCTGGAACACCACAGAAATGAAATAAGTGTTCGATAGTAGTCGCCATCCGACCATCAAGTGATCTGAACAATCACAAAAAAAGTCCGTGATATCAGCCAGATCGTGCGACACACCGGCTCAATTGGCGGATGCCCTCGCGCGAACACCTCTACGGTGTGAACCGTGAGCAGCAGCGGCCTCATCTACGCAGTCATCGTCGGGGCCTGGGCCGCCTACTTGGTACCGATGTGGCTCCGCAGGCAGGACGAGCTCAACGAAGCCCGTCCGACGGAACGCTTCAGCACCGCCATCCGGCTGCTGTCCGGACGGGCGGCGATGGAGCGCCGGTACGCCAAGGAGTTGCAGGACCGCACCACCGAGGAGGCCGGGCCCGACGGTGCACCGGATGTCGCGGCGGAGCCGACGAGCTCTGTCGACGTCCGGTCCTTCTCCGCGCCCGCGGCCCATACGGAAGCCCGCCTGGAGATCCCGGCACCGTCGCCGCCTCCCGCACCCGCCCCGCCTCCCGCACCCGCCCCGGCGCCCGAACGGCGCGCGCGCCCTTCCGGCGCCGCCGCCGAACGCGCCCGGCGCGCCCAGCGTTCCCAGGTACTCGCCCGCCGTCGGCGCACCACCGTCGTGCTCTTTCTCGCCTTCACGATCGGCGCGGTCGTCGCCGGCGTCCAAGGGCTCTCCCTCCTGTGGGCGCCGGCCGTCCCCGCCGTACTCCTCAGCGCGTACATCGTGCATCTGCGCGCCCAGGAACGGCGTCGCTTCGTCTTCACCATGGACCGCCGCAGGGCCGAGATCGCCGCTCAGCGACTGCGCGAGAACCGCCCCCGGCGGCACCACCAGGCCTCGGCCCCGGCCGAGCCCGACGAGGAGCCCGAACCGCGCCCCGCCCCGGAACCGGCCGCCTCGGTCTCCCCGCAGGAGGCGGGCCGCCGCGCGCTGGTCGAGCAGACGGACCACGCGGAGTGGGTCGACCAGCAGCGCGAACGCGAGCGCGGCCCGGCCCGCGGCGACAGCTGGGATCCGGTCCCGGTCCCGCTCCCGACCTACGTGACGGCGCCGGTCGCCCCGCGCGCCACGGGCGGCGTGAACGTCAGCGACCCGGAAACCTGGAGCGCGGCCCG
>NZ_JARJHW010000290.1:0-5659 GCF_040560175.1 Streptomyces panacea | reverse complement strand
CAGGGGGTGGGCGGGTCAGATCACGTTCAGCGCCGCCGCGCCACCCACCCCGCCGAGCAGCATGAACAGCGGCATCAGCACCTTCAGCTCCACCCAGCTCCCCGCCCTGAACCGGATCGCCTTCGGCGGCCCGATCGGGTACCAGCGCTTGCGCCCCACCGGGATGGGCCACAGGATCGGGCACCCCGACACCGTGAGCGCGTCGCCGATGTCGTGCACCAGCGCGCCCAGGAGGATCGGCAGCCCCAGCCACAGGTACTCCTGACCGGGCGCCGAGAAGAGCCAGTCCGAGCCGTTGCCCGGCTTGTCCAGCACACCGGCCAGGATCCACGCGCTCGTCGCGCCGAGCAGCCAGACGAGGACGTCGCTCGACATCCGCGCCGCCCGCCAGAGCAGCCCTTCGACGGCGAGCACCATATGGATGAAGAGCAGCGCGAGCACCGCCCACCGGCCGCCGAGTATCGCGAGCGCCGAGGCGCCGCCGCCGATCATGACGGCCCAGAGCCAGGTGTGGGTGAGGGTGCGGTGGCCGCCGGTCCTGCGGGCGTCGCCCGGTTTCCTTGTCGCTTTGTAGACGGCGAACGACAACTTGTCGACGATCTCGCAGAGCGCCTTCGACACCGGCCCGAAAGCGCGCGAGATCGTCGCCGACTTGTGGTCCAGGTCGGGGGCGAGCGCCGCCCCCGCGCAGATCAGCGCGCCGACGACCAGCACCGGCCAGGGCATGGCGCGGTCGGCCGCCGCCGCGGCGGCTCCCACCCCCAGCCACGCCGCCGCGCCCGACAGTGAGTGCGCCGGCCCCATCATGGTCGTCCCCGCATGGTTGATCCCCGCCCCGTCGTCGCTGTGGTGGTACGTGCTGATGGGCCCACCGCCGTTGCGGAAAGGCCCAGTTGACAGGGCAGCGTATCGCCCGTGATCTTCGGCCGGTCGTCCGGTTCCCTCATCGGGGCCGAAGGCAGGCAAGATGGGGGTGTGACCCTTATTGATCAGCTCCCGAAGGACGCCGACCCCGATGCCCTCTTCGAGGCCTTCTCGTCATGGGCCGAGGGCGAGGGCATCACGCTCTATCCGGCTCAGGAGGAGGCGCTGATCGAGGTGGTCTCCGGGGCCAACGTGATCGTCTCCACCCCCACCGGCTCCGGAAAGAGCCTGATCGCGGCGGGTGCGCACTTCACGGCGCTGGCCCAGGACAAGGTCACCTTCTACAGCGCCCCGATCAAGGCGCTGGTGTCGGAGAAGTTCTTCGACCTGTGCAAACTGTTCGGCACGGAGAACGTCGGCATGCTGACGGGCGACGCGTCCGTGAACGCCGACGCGCCGGTCATCTGCTGCACGGCGGAGGTGCTGGCGTCCATCGCCCTGCGGGACGGCAAGCACGCCGACATCGGCCAGGTCGTGATGGACGAGTTCCACTTCTACGCGGAGCCGGACCGCGGCTGGGCCTGGCAGATCCCGATCCTGGAGCTGCCGCAGGCGCAGTTCATCCTGATGTCCGCGACGCTCGGTGACATGTCGCGGTTCGAGGAGGACCTGACCCGCCGTACGGGCCGGCCCACCTCCGTCGTCCGCTCGGCGACCCGCCCGGTGCCGCTGAGTTACGAGTACCGCCTGACCCCGATCACCGAGACGCTGACCGAACTGCTGGAGACCCGTCAGGCGCCGGTCTACATCGTGCACTTCACGCAGGCGGCGGCCGTCGAGCGCGCGCAGTCGCTGATGAGCATCAACATGTGTACGCGCGAGGAGAAGGACCGGATCGCCGATCTGATCGGCAGCTTCCGCTTCACCACCAAGTTCGGCCGCAATCTCTCCCGTTACGTGCGCCACGGCATCGGTGTGCACCACGCGGGGATGCTGCCGAAGTACCGCCGCCTCGTCGAAAAGCTGGCGCAGGCCGGTCTGTTGAAGGTGATCTGCGGTACGGACACGCTCGGCGTCGGCGTCAACGTCCCCATCCGTACGGTGCTGTTCACCGCCCTCACCAAGTACGACGGCACGCGCGTACGCACCTTGCGCGCCCGCGAGTTCCACCAGATCGCGGGCCGGGCCGGGCGGGCCGGTTTCGACACGGCGGGCTTCGTCGTCGCGCAGGCGCCCGAGCACGTCGTGGAGAACGAGAAGGCCCTCGCCAAGGCGGGCGACGATCCGAAGAAGCGCCGCAAGGTGGTCCGCAAGAAGGCCCCCGAGGGTTTCGTCGCCTGGTCGGAGACGACGTTCGACAAGCTGATCGGCTCCGACCCGGAGCCGTTGACCTCCCGCTTCCGGGTCACCCACACCATGCTGCTGTCGGTCATCGCCCGGCCGGGCAACGCCTTCGAGGCGATGCGCCATCTCCTGGAGGACAACCACGAGCCGCGCAAGCAGCAGCTGCGGCACATCAGGCGCGCTATCGCCATCTACCGGTCGCTGCTGGACGGCGGGGTGGTGGAGCGCCTTCAGACCCCGGACGCCGAGGGGCGCATCATCCGGCTCACCGTCGACCTCCAGCAGAACTTCGCGCTCAACCAGCCGCTGTCGACCTTCGCGCTGGCCGCGTTCGAACTGCTGGAGCCGGGCTCGCCCTCGTACGCGCTGGACATGGTCTCCGTCGTCGAGTCGACGCTGGACGATCCCCGGCAGATCCTCGCCGCGCAGCAGAACAAAGCGCGTGGCGAGGCGATCGGCCAGATGAAGGCCGACGGTGTCGAGTACGAGGAACGGATGGAGCGGCTCCAGGAGTTCACGTACCCGAAGCCGCTGGAGGAGCTGCTGTGGCACGCGTACGAGGTCTACCGCACCAGCCATCCGTGGGTCGGCGACCACCCGGTGTCGCCGAAGTCCGTCATCCGTGACATGTACGAACGGGCCATGACCTTCACGGAGTTCACGTCCCACTACGAGCTGGCGCGCACCGAGGGCATCGTGCTGCGCTATCTCGCGGGCGCGTACAAGGCGTTCGAGCACACCATCCCCGACGATCTGAAGTCGGAGGACCTGGAGGACCTGATCGCCTGGCTCGGCGAGATGGTGCGGCAGGTCGACTCCAGTCTCCTCGACGAGTGGGAGCAGTTGGCCAACCCGGAGGTGGAGACCGCCGAACAGGCGCGGGAGAAGGCCGACCAGGTCAAGCCGGTCACCGCCAACGGGCGGGCGTTCCGGGTGCTGGTGCGTAACGCGATGTTCCGCCGGGTCGAGCTGGCGGCGCTGGACAAGGTGAACGAACTGGGCGAGCTGGACGCCGAGTCGGGCTGGGACGCGGACGCCTGGGGCGAGGCGATGGACGGGTACTGGGACGAGTACGAGGAGCTGGGCACCGGTCCCGACGCGCGCGGCCCGAAGCTGCTCGGCATCGAGGAGGACCCGGAGCACGGCCTGTGGCGGGTCCGGCAGTCGTTCGCCGATCCGAACGGCGACCACGACTGGGGCATCAGCGCGGAGGTCGACCTCGCCGCGTCCGACGAGGAGGGCCGGGCCGTGGTCCGCGTCACCTCCGTGGGCCAGCTGTCCGCCGCCTGACTCCCCCGGCACTTCGACACTGTGGAGAACGAGAACGATGACGACGAATCCCGCCGAGCGGCTGGTCGATCTGCTCGATCTTGAGCGGATCGAGGTCAATATCTTCCGCGGGCGCAGCCCGGACGAGTCGCTGCAACGGGTCTTCGGCGGCCAGGTCGCCGGCCAGGCCCTGGTGGCGGCCGGGCGCACCACGGACGGCGACCGACCGGTCAACTCGCTGCACGCCTACTTCCTGCGTCCCGGCCGGCCCGGCGTGCCGATCGTCTATCAGGTCGAGCGGGTGCGGGACGGCCGGTCGTTCACGACGCGCCGGGTCACGGCGGTGCAGGAGGGCCGGACGATCTTCAACCTGACGGCGTCCTTCCACCACGCGGAGGAGGGCGGCTTCGAGCACCAGCTGCCGCCGCGCCTCGACTTCCCGGACCCCGAGTCGCTGCCGACGGTGGCGGAGGAGGTCCGTGAGCATCTGGGCGAGCTGCCGGAGGCGTATCAGCGGATGGCGCGCCGTCAGCCGTTCGACATCCGTTACGCGGACCGGCTGCGCTGGACGCCGGAGGAGGTCAGGGACGCCGATCCGCGCAGCGCGGTGTGGATGCGCGCGGTGGGTCCGCTGGGCGACGACCCGCTGGTGCACACCTGTGCGCTGACGTACGCGAGCGACATGACGCTGCTGGACGCGGTCCGTATCCCGATCGAGCCGCTGTGGGGGCCGCGCGGGTACGACATGGCGTCGCTGGACCACGCGATGTGGTTCCACCGGCCGTTCCGCGCGGACGAGTGGTTCCTGTACGACCAGGAGTCGCCGATCGCGACCGGCGGGCGGGGTCTGGCCCGGGGCCGTATCTACGACCGCTCGGGCCGGCTGCTGGTCTCGGTCGTCCAGGAGGGGCTGTTCCGCAAGCTCGCCGACCGAAGCGCGACAATGGACGGGATAACGGGACCGACTGCTCCGAGGAGACCTTGATGACTCTGTACGACATCCCGCTGCGCACCCTGACCGGTGAGCCCACGTCCCTGGCCGCGTACAAGGGCCGGGCGGTGCTGGTGGTGAACGTCGCGTCGAAGTGCGGCCTCACTCCGCAGTACGCGGGTCTGGAGCGGCTCCAGCAGACGTACGGCGACCGCGGCCTCACGGTCGTGGGCGTGCCCTGCAACCAGTTCGCGGGCCAGGAGCCGGGCAGCGCCGAGGACATCGAGACGTTCTGCTCGACGACGTACGGCGTGAGCTTCCCGCTGCTGGAGAAGTCCGAGGTCAACGGCGAGAACCGGCATCCGCTGTACCAGGCGCTGACGGAGCGGGCCGACGCCGAGGGCGAGGCGGGCGACGTGCAGTGGAACTTCGAGAAGTTCCTGATCTCCCCGGACGGCGAGGTCGTGGGCCGCATCCGTCCCCGTACGGAGCCGGAGGCCCCGGAGGTCATCACGGCGATCGAGGCCCAACTGCCCGCGTAGCGCGCGCTCTTGAGACCGATGCCCGGCCCGTGCCGGTGGGGCCGGGCATCGGCGCGCGCGGACCCCTCACCGGTTCACGCGGCCCCGGACACCCCCTAGGGGGCGTGTGGCACGCTCCCTGACGGACTACAACACCGGACCGACAGCGGGCGGAGAAACGAGGGGCCCATGACCGGTCACGGATTCGACCTGCCGCCGAAAGCGCCGCCGGACGTCGTCGCCGGGCGCGACGCACTGGCCGACGAGGTGTGCCTGGCACTGGCGCGGGCCGGGCTTCCCGTCCACCGGGGTGACCTGGCCGGCGGTCCGAACGGCGCGCCCGGGGCGGATGTTCATGTGGATCCTCTCGCCGAGGGCGGCGGTGTGTTCGTGGCCTGGGACACGGACACGGAGCTGCGGACCGCCGCTCTGGATCTCCTCGCGAAGGGGATCGACTTCTCGGATCCGCCTCCGGCCCTCCGCCATCACCAAGCCGTCCACGACTGTATGCGAGCCGCTCTTCTGGGGATCCTCCACTCGGCCGGGTTCCAGGTCGAAGAACCGGACAGGCACACGTACGGGAGTGCGGTCCGTGTGAAGGGCCTCCGGCCCTGATCCCGCCCGTCGGGCCCGGCCGCGCCGACACCGGCCCCCCGGACCGGGCCCTGTCCGGCGGAGCTAGGTCGTGTCCTCGTACCGGGCGTACTCGGCCGACTCCGACAACGCGGCG
>NZ_JARJHW010000029.1:0-54382 GCF_040560175.1 Streptomyces panacea | reverse complement strand
TCGAGGTCTTCGGCGGCCAGGTGCTTGTAGGCGGTGAAGTAGCCGTCGTGGTAGGCCTGGCAGGAGACGGCGGCGAGCTTGAGTTCCCCGATGTTCGCGGAGCGCGCGGGGGCGGTGCGGGTGCGGCCGACCGGGCTGATCCACGTGCCGGCGCGGAAGCGGTAGAAGTAGAAGCGGTCCGTGTCCAGGCCGGGGACCTCGGCGTGCACGCTGTGGTCGAACTCCGGGTGGGCGGTGGCGGTTCCGCGTCTGACGATCCGGGTGAACCGCTCGTCGTGGGACACCTCCCAGCGTACGGAGACCCTGGCGCGGGGCATGCCGCTGTCGCTCTGGTACGGGCTCGGGGCGAGGCGGGTCCAGAGCAGTACGGAGGTGGGCCCCGGGTCGCCCGAGCCGACGCCGAGCGTGAAGGGGTCGCTCTTGATCTTCGCGGCGTCCAGCTCGGCGGCGCTCGCGGTGCCCGCCGTGGGCAGGTTGACGGCGAAGGCGAGCGCGGCGGCCGCACCGGTGACGGTGAGGAACCGGCGACGGCCGAGGTGCGCGGCGGCGGCCCGCAGTTCGGGTGAGTGCGTGGCGCGTGAGCTTGTTCGCACGGGTGTCATGGTGGTGTGCCCCTCCCCTGACGGCTGTTGTCAGAGGAAGTGCAGCCGGACCCGACGTCGGACCGTTGTCGGGTACACAACATTCGGATGTCCGCCCGGTGAGTTCCCCGTGCGCTCCTTGCGCGCCACCGCTTCGGCGGCCCGGTCACGGCTCGCCGGGCCCCGTACTCCCGCCGGTCCTCCTGCCGTACGCTGCGGGCCCATGACTGCTGTGCGGAAGATCGCTGTGGTGACGGGAGCGGGTTCGGGCATCGGACGGGGCGTCTCGGTCGCCCTGGCCGGGGCGGGCTGGTCGGTGGTGCTCGCGGGACGGAAGGCGGAGCGCCTGGAGGAGACGGCGGCGCTGATGGCGGACTCCGGGTCGAAGGCGGTGTCCGGGACGGCGCCCGAGGCGGTGTGTGTGCCGACGGACGTGGCGCGGCCGGAGGACGTGGACGCGCTCTTCGAGACGGTGCGCGAGCGGTACGGCCGGATCGACTTCCTCTTCAACAACGCGGGCACGTTCGGCCCCGGCGGCGTACCGCTGGAGGATCTGCCCTACTCGGCGTGGCGCAAGGTCGTCGACACCAACCTGACGGGCTCGTTCCTGTGCGCGCAGGCGGCGTACCGGCTGATGAAGGACCAGGACCCGCAGGGCGGCCGGATCATCAACAACGGCTCGATCTCCGCGCACGCGCCGCGCCCGGACTCGGTGGCGTACACGGCGACGAAGCACGCCCTCACCGGACTCACCAAGTCGCTTTCCCTGGACGGCCGTCCGTATCGCATCGCGTGCGGCCAGATCGACATCGGCAACGCGGCGACGGACATGACGCAGCGCATGCGGCGGGGTGTGCCGCAGGCGAACGGCGAACTGGCGGTGGAGCCGGTGATGGACGCGGCGGACGTGGCGACGACGGTGCTGCACATGGCGGAGCTGCCGCTGGAGGCGAACATCCAGTTCGTGACGGTGCTGGCGACGGCGATGCCGTTCATCGGGCGGGGCTGAGGGGGCGGCGGCCGTGGGCGGGAATGACCGCCCGCCCCGCGTCGTTGGCACACGCATGAGTGAACCTGGCCCCGCCACCCTGACCGGCGAAGTCCTGCGCTACACGGCCTTCTCGGCCGACCCCGCGGGCGGCAACCCCGCCGGCGTCGTGCTCGACGCCTCCGGGCTGACGGACGACGCGATGCTCGCGATCGCCGCCGACCTCGGCTACAGCGAGTCCGCGTTCCTGACAACGGCGCCCGACGGCGCGGGCGAGCCGGGACGGGCCTTCACCATCAGGTACTTCAGCCCGAAGGCCGAGGTCCCGTTCTGCGGACACGCCACGGTCGCCACCGCGGTCGCGCTGGCCGAGCGGATCGGCGCGGGTGACCTGGTCTTCGAGACGCGCGCCGGGACCGTACCGGTGACGGTCACCGCCGGGGACGACGGTGCGCCGCGCGCCACCCTCACCAGCGTCGAGCCGCACGTGGAGGACATCGCCGGCGCCGACCTCACCGAGGCATTGGCCGCGCTCGGCTGGCCCGCCGGTGATCTCGACCCGGCGCTGCCGCCCCGTATCGCCTACGGCGGTGCCCGCCACCTCGTCGTCGGCGCGGCGACCCGCACCCGCCTGGCGGACCTGAGTTACGACTTCGCCCGCCTCGAAACGCTGATGCACCGGCTGGATCTGACCACCGTCCAACTGGTGTGGCGCGAGTCGGCGGACGTCTTCCACGTACGCGACCCGTTCCCGGTGGGCGGTGTGGTCGAGGACCCGGCGACGGGCGCGGCGGCGGCGGCGTTCGGGGCGTACGCGCGTGAACTCGCCCTCGTCCCCGAGGCGTCGGTGCTCACGCTCCACCAGGGTGTGGACATGGGCCGCCCGGGCGTCCTGACGGTGGAGCTGCGGGCGGGCGACCCGCGCGTACGGGTGTCGGGCACGGCGACTCTCATCCCGGCGTCCCTCTAGGTCCTGTCCGGCGGCCGTTGATCCCCGGGCGGGCCGATCGATCCCGCCCGGGGGGGTCAGGACGCGTCGTCCGGCGCCGCCAGCAGCCCAGCGATCTCCTGGAGTTGGGCCGCGCTCAGCGGGCCGAAGTCCCGCGCGCCCGCGTTCTCCTCGACCTGCGCGACCGACCGGAAGCCCGGGATCGGCACGGTCAGTTCGCTGCGCGCCCACAGCCACGCGAGCGCGCCCTGCGCGAGGGTGCGTCCGTCGCTGGTGAGTACCGACCGGACCGCGTCGACCCGCGCCACCCACTCGGGCAGCGCCCCGCCGCCCTCCCCGAACCACCGCAGCCACGACGGCGGTACGGCCCTGATGTCGCCGCTGGCTCCCCGGCTGCCCGCACCGGTCTTGTCGGTGAGCAGCCCCATCGCGAGCGGGCCGCGGTTGACGCTGAGCAGTCCGTGCCGCGCGCACAGGTCGAGTATCTCGGGGGCGTCGTCGAGCACGTTGCACTGGTGCTGCACGGCGGCGCAGTGCGGCCCCTCCGCGAAGACGGCCGCACGCGCCGGGTCGTCGGTGCTCCAGGCGTAAGCGCGGATCAGCCCCTCGGCCACGAACTCCTCGCAGAGATCGCGGAGTTCGGCCCCTTCCGCGAGGGAGGCCTCACCGACGTGGAACTGGTACAGATCGATGTGGTCCGTACCGAGTCGGCGCAGCGACGCGGTCAGCGCCTTCCGCGCGTGCTCGGGGGTGGTGACGGGGCCGGTGGCGGTGCGGGTCGCCTCGTCGAAGGTGTTGCCCCACTTGGTGGCGATGACCACCTCGTCCCGCCGTCCGGCGATCGCGCGGCCGAGTACGCGCTCGCTGTGGCCGGCGCCGTACGTGTCCGCCGTGTCGAAGAAGTTCACCCCGAGTTCCAGCGCCCGCCTGATCGCGGCGACGGACTCCTCGTCGTCCACCTTGCCCCAGCCGAGCGGATTGCCGTCGCGGTCCTGCCACTCGCCTCCGACGGCCCAGCAGCCGAAGCCGAGCGGACCGATCTCGGGACCGCCGTGTCCCAACGTCCTTGTCTTCATGGCCGGAACGGTAGATGTTGAAGTGCGCTCGAAGGCAAGGACCGGACGCCCGTGACCTCATCCACCCATCCGCCCGGCCACCCGGCCACTCGGCTACTTCGGATCGGCGACCCGCGCGTACCAGCTCTCCGCCTCGTCCCGCCCGAGGACGCGTTCGAGCACCAGGTCGCCGCTCATCCCGGGGAAGTACCGGCCGGCGGGCCAACTCCGCTCGTACGGCGGCGGGTCGAGGACCAGCAGTCGCGCGCCGTCCACGACGGGGATGTCGGACGGTGTTCCCTCGTTCCAGATCCAACTGCCGTCGGGAGCAGAGAGGTTGTACGTGCCGACGGTGAGCGTCTGCCCGTCCTTGTCCCGGCACATGGCTATCGCCTCGGCGGTCGGGCTGTCGCCCGGCACATGCAGTCCGCCGATGAGCCCCGGCGACCAGCGTGTGGAGCTGGAAGTTGTCGCCGATGCCGGTCATCCGCATCAGATAGGCGGAGCGCGTCGCACGGTGCAGAACGACCAGCGGCTCGTCGTCGAGCACGCGGAGCGCGTACACGAGGCCCTTGAAGTCCTCGCCCGCGTCGCCCGCCGCGGACTGGACCCGCTCCACGAGCGACCTCAACTCGCCCCCGTCGGAGGCGATCCGCTGCCGTACGGCCCTGCTGTTGAGCAGTGCGAGCGACGCCATACGCCACTCGGGGAGCGTCCACCAGCCGAGCGCGGCCTCGAAGCCGACACGGTCGACGATCTGGTCACCCAGCTCGTCCTCGCCCGGATCGGGCAGCTCGCCGCCGCCGGTGGCCGACCACCGGTCGGTGAATCCGAGGGCGGCGGTGAAGGCCTCCCGTACCGCCGCGAAGAGACCGGGCGCGCACGGCAGGGGGTCGGCGCCGCGCTCGACACAGGCACCGACGAGCACCGCGGTCACCGCCCGGGGCCCCGGCGGGACCTGCTCCAGCAGCGCCGCCAACCGGGGCGCTCCCTCTTGGAGTTCGTCCTGGTCCGCCTCCTGGAACGCCCGGTGGAGCAGCGGGAAGGCCCGGTCGAACCGCTCGCCGTCCTGATCGCGCACGGCGGACTCGAACGCACCGAGGGCGTCCGTGAATGTGTGTGGTGCCGATGTCATCCGGAAACCCTATTCGACGCCCATGACCCCCGACGCGCGTCCGGCCGACGCCGGGACCGCGTCCGGCGTTCGATGACGTCTCACTCCTCCGGCTCGCGCTGCTACCCACACGGCCCATCCCGCCCGCCTATGCTCACGGCATGGAGCAGAGCGAGGTCCTGAAGCGCGTGATCGGCATCCTGACGCAGGCCGGTGACTGGCAGCGTCGGCTTGAGGAGGACACCGGTCAGGAGCAGGACATGGACGCCGAGATGGGTGTCGTGACCGAACTGCTCAACGAGACGATGCCCCGCGTCGAGGTCCCGGCCGACGCGACCCCCGAGGAACTCAGCGCCCTGCTCGGCCGGGAGGTCGGCAGCGCCGTGGAACAGCTCGTGGGGGCGTTCACCCTCGCCTTCGTGACGCTTGCCCGCGTCCACGACGCCGGCGGCCCCGAAGTCTCGTCGGCGGACATCCTCCAGGACCTGGCACTGCGCGCCGAGGAACTGTGACCGACCGTCCCGTCAGCGCCCCCGGTTCCTGGGGTGGTCACGGGCCACGCGCTCGTTCCCGAACTTGTACGCCCCGGTCCACCGGGCCATCACCAACTGGGCGTCGCCCGCCTCGACCTGCGCGACGAACTTGTCGGCGCGCCCGCCCCGCAGTGTGCTCGCCACCCGCCCCTGGTGCGTGATGACGACGGTGCCGTCGGTGTGCCGCTCGTAACTGAAACCGGTGGGTCGGGGCATGCCCCCATCCTCGCCCCTGCCGCACTCACGGACATCCCCTGGGGCGGGGCCCAAGGGGGCGGCACACGAGTCGGGCTCCACGCCGAAGAGAACCAGTGCCATGAACTGAACACACGTGCAGGAAGGGCGCTTGCGTAGCCGACTTGAAGGCGAAGCGCGACAATCGCGCCTTGCGGCGGTCCGGACATGGTCTACGTCGCTATTGGGGTCAGACGGTCTCCTCGAGACGCTCGAAGATGAGCGGGGCCGATTCCATTCGGCGCCTTCGCACAGCTAGGCGGCCAGGTGACGGATTCCTACCCGGCTCTGAGGGATCGACGTGGCCTGGATCCCGATAACCTCGACGGCCACACCCCATGCCTGGAGCATCTTGGCCGTCTGCACGAGAGTGACCTGGGAGAACGGGAAAAGCGTGTCGGCGGTGAGGTCGGTCCCGTTCTTCAGCAGGATCGCGAAGACGACCTTCGACGGCCGGAAACCCATCGGCAGGCTCCGGCCACGCCGGGCCGCGGCAACCTTCCGGGCAAAGGCGTCCGCGGCCTGCGGCGAGTGGAGCAGGGTCTGCACGGCCACCACGGCCTGGCCGAACAGATGGCTCAGCGCGTCGGACCCCTTGGCGCGTTTCACCATGACCAGGACGTTGTCCGGACTCAGCAGGTCGCAGATCTCCACGCCGTTGCCCCGGTGCAGCGACGTCCGGACGTTGTCCCGGTCGAAGCAGACGTACCCGGGCCGCAGATCGGGCACCGACTCGTTGTACTTCCGCTCGTTGTCGCCGAGCACCCAGGCCGGAAGGTTCACCGCAGGCGCCTCGGTGATGAGCGTCTTCACCTGCTCACGGATCGCCTCCAGGTATGCCTCCCCGATCACGTACCACTGCCCGTCCAGCAGAAAGAACCTGCGAGCACCGAGCGCCACCTCCGCCTCGATCCACCGCAGCACGCCCGACGTCCAGAGGATGTCGCCCTTCTCGGCCCGGGTGTGCGTGTAAAGGGTTACGGTGCCGTCCCGCAACGCGGCGAAGCGCGTTCCCGCCCGCTGCACGCGTGCCCGGTCGAGGACGTACTCCAGGCTGAAGTCGTCGGTGAGGTGGGCCTCCGAGCGCTTGACCCTGGTCGCGAACGCCTGGGCGGCGCCGTAGTCGTCCCAGTGGTCGGACGGAACGGCGACTGCGATACGGCCGTCCGCCCGCTCACCGAGCATGTCGTCGAGCTGCTCCTCCAGCCGCGCGACGAGGTTGTCGTCCTTGACCGGAACGATGTGCTCGACGAACTCCAACTCCGGCGTGGGTGCCTCCTCCCGCAGAACACGGGCGATGGCGCGGATGTCCGTGACCAGGTCCATGGCGTCGATTCCGAGGCGCATCCGCAGCCCGGTACCGCCCTCGACGCTGGAGATCTTCGTACGGTCGTTCTGAGCGATCGTCATCTGGAGGCCGTCCAGCCGCCCTCCCAGCCGCCGCACAATCTGCGCGTGCTCCTGGACACCCAGGCTCCAGACCGGAGCACCGCCGGGCACGAGCGTGATGTCGGTCCGGCCGTTGCCCGGCGTATGGGAGACCATGTCCCGGATCTGGCCGGGGTCCACCCGGCGGATCACGAAACCCAGCCCGAACCGCCGGTCCTTGACACGGTCGGGCACCAGACGGAAGCCCTGGTCGTACCCAACGGCATACACCTCTTCGTCGACCGCGAGCATCAGGAGCCCCGCCGACCGGTTCACGGGCCGCGACACCTCGCACCCGGTCGTACGACTGATCTCACCGCACCAGCTCGCGACCGGCTGCTCGAAACTGCCGGTGACCAGCAGCGCGGGAACGCCCAGCCGCTCCTGCGGGAAGTGCAGCTCCGCGTCTACGGCTTCGAGCTGGGCCGCATCGAGAACATCGAACATGGCGTCGACCGAGGGAGCGATACCCGTGAGCCGGTACAGGGTGCGCTTGGACGTGCCGGAAGTAGTGGTGGCCATGGAGCCGCTCCATTCGTATCGACGTCTTCCGGGCATGCGATGCCCGGGACACCCGGGGAAGCCGGGAATGCAGGTGAAAGCAGAACCAGTAGAGCGTCGACTGAAAGCACTGTCAAATGATTCACGACGGTTGGGTACTGGTATAGAGTGAACCCATCCGCCTCACCGTCCCGACGTCATCCGGCAGGAGCCCATGAACCAGCAGGCCAGTGGCCTCGTGACCGCCGCCGACATTTCCCGGCTGGCCGGGGTCACCCGTGCCACGGTGAGCAACTGGCGTCGTAGGCACCCGGACTTCCCCACCCCGGCGGGAGGCACGGACAGCAGCCCCACCTACGATCTCGACGCCGTTCGCGCCTGGCTTTCCGCCCGTGGTCAGCTCCCTGAGGACACCCCGGCGGACCGCCTTCGCACGACGCTGCGCACCCATCCCGACGGCGGCGAACTGGCGCTGGACCTGCTTCCCGTGGTACTCGGGGCCGCCCGGCTGGACCGGAGCGAGAGCGAGGCCCTCCCCGAACTGCGTGACGAACCCCTGCTGCGTTGGGTCAGGTCGGCAACGGACGACGGAGCCCAGTCCATCCCGGGACCCAAGGGCGTCGTGTACGGCCCCGAGGCGGCCGGGCCGGTGAGAAGCTTGCTCCGGTATTTCGTCACGGACGGCGCCGAGGCCGCGGCGGACGTCCTGGCCGAACGCCTGCTGGAGGACACGGGCGCCACCGGCACCTACCTCACACCACGCCCCCTGGCCGACCTCATGGCCCGTCTCCTGACCGACAGCGCGGGTGCGTTCCCCAAGAGCGTCCTCGACCCGGCGTGCGGCATCGGATCCCTACTCGCCGCCGCGGCATCCGAGGGCGCGACCGCGCTGCACGGCCAGGACATCCTGCCCGCGCAGGCCGCTCAGGCCGCCGTGCGGCTCCTGCTGAGAGCCCCCGAAGCCACTGTGTCCGTACGTGCGGGGGACAGTCTGCGCTCGGACACCTTCGAGGACTTCGCCGCCGACGCCGTACTGTGCAATCCCCCGTACGGAGTCCGTGAGTGGGGGCACGAGGATCTCGCGTACGACCAGCGCTGGGCCTACGGCGTCCCGCCCAAGGGCGAGCCCGAACTCGCCTGGGTCCAGCACTCCCTGGCCCATCTCGTGCCCGGGGGCCGTGCCGTGCTCCTCATGCCGCCCGCGGTCGCGGAACGCACCGCCGGCCGGCGCATCCGGGCGCAACTCGTACGTGACGGAGCCCTCCGCGCGATCGTCTCGCTCCCCCAGGGCGCGGCCACCCCACTCCATATCGGCCTGCACCTGTGGGTACTCGAACGGCCCGATCCCGGTAGTGAGCCTCCGGGGTCGGTGCTGCTCGTCGACGCCGCCGCCTCGGAGA
This sequence comes from Streptomyces panacea, assembly GCF_040560175.1. Lineage (NCBI taxonomy): Bacteria > Bacillati > Actinomycetota > Actinomycetes > Kitasatosporales > Streptomycetaceae > Streptomyces > Streptomyces panacea. The sequence continues at coordinate 45,599 of NZ_JARJHW010000029.1, read as the reverse complement.
ACCGGAAACTCGACTGGGCTGCCGTCGACAACACCGTTCTGTCGGCATGGCGGACTTTCCTCGCCGACAAGGACGGCTTCACCGGAACTCCGGGCATCGCCGAAGCCGTACCGATCACGGACTTCCTCAACGAGGCCGTGGACCTGACCCCGGCCCGCCGTGTCCGCACGACCTCCCGGCAGACCCTGCGCCCCGCGCTGCTGGCCCGGCAGGCATCGGAGCTGTACGACCAACTCCACCAAGCCGCAAAGGACCTGAGCGACCTGAGCACTGACAGCGAGTGGGCACCGGCCGACGGCCTCCCCCGTGAGTGGCGTACGGCAACGGTCGCCGACCTTCTGCGCGGCGGCGCTCTCACTCTGCTTCGCACGCCGCCGGGAAGCCGCCGGACGCGGAGCGGCGAACCGCTGCCGGAGCCCGAACCCGAACGCGCCGGACGACCGACACTCACGGTTCGCGATGTCGTAAAGGACCGACCCGCCTCCGGGACGGAAGCAGACGCTCCCGCCGGCACGGTGCTCCCCCTGATCCAGACAAGTGACGTGCTGCTCACGGAGTTGCTTCGTACGGGGCACAGCACCGTGGCCCGGGTCGTCGAGCCGAGCGAGACAGGCTTCTTCCTGGGACGCCACCTGCTGCTCTTCCGCCCGGATCAACGTCGGCTCGACCCCTGGTTCCTGGCCGGGTTCCTCTCAGCCGAACAGAACGTCAACGCCGCAGCCACCGGTACATCCATCGTGCGGGTGGATCCTCGACGGCTACGCGTTCCCTTGCTCCCCCTCGCAGAACAGCAGCGGTACGGCGCCACGTTCCGCCGCTTGCATGACCTGCGGACCGCCGCCCGCCGGGCCGACCAAGCCGCCGAGGATGTCACACGTCTCCTCCGCACCGGACTCACCGGCGGCGCGCTGTTGCCACACGGTCACGGATCGGCGTGAAACGTGCGGTCCGGCACCGTGAACAGCCAGACTTGACGTCTCCGTCCCACAGGGACGGCGAAACTCCGGAAGGACAGCGTTGAACAGCAGTAAGCACACGGAACTGGCGAACCACGCATGGTCGGTCGCCGACCTCCTGCGCGGCGACTACAAACAGTCCGACTACGGCAAGGTGATCCTGCCGTTCACCGTGCTGCGGCGCCTGGAGTGTGTCCTCGCTCCGACCAAGGACAAGGTCCTGGAGGTTGCGGCCCAGTACGAGGGCAAGGACATGAACCCCGACCGCTTTCTGCGCAGGGCCGCCGGCCACAGCTTCTACAACACCAGCTCCTACACGCTGAAAGCCATCGCAGGCGACCCCTCGCACGCGGCGAAGCATCTCACCCAGTACTACGGCGCCTTCTCCCCCAACGCGCGGGAAGTCCTGGAGCGGTACGACTTCGCCCAGCAGATCAAGCGGCTGGCGGCAGCCGACCTGCTGTATCAGGTGGTGGGGCGCTTCGCCGACCTCGACCTTCGGCCCGTGAAGAGGGACGCGGACGGGAATGTCGTGCTCGACGAGCACGGCAAGCCGGTCGAGATCGTCGCCAACCATCAGATGGGTTACATCTTCGAAGAACTGATCCGGCGCTTCGCCGAGCAGTCCAACGAGACGGCCGGTGAGCACTTCACCCCCCGGGAAGTCATCCGGCTGATGGTCAACCTGCTCGTCGCACCGGACAGCGACGTGCTGACCCTGCCGGGCACCGTCCGTACCGTCATGGACCCGGCCTGCGGAACCGGCGGCATGCTCAGCGCGGCCGACGAGCACATCACGGCGTACAACGAGGACGCCACGGTCAAGGTCTTCGGTCAGGAACTGAACCCCGAGTCCTGGGCCATCTGCCGGTCCGACATGATGATCAAGGGCCAGGACCCGGAGAACATCAAGTTCGGCAACTCGTTCAGCGACGACGGCCACAGCGGCGCCACCTTCGACTATCTGCTGGCCAACCCGCCGTTCGGCGTGGAGTGGAAGAAGGTCAAGGACGCCGTCGAGGACGAACACGAACGCCTCGGCGAGAGCGGGCGGTTCGGGGCCGGCCTGCCCCGTATCAACGACGGCTCGCTGCTCTTCCTCCAGCACATGATCTCGAAGATGAAGCCCGTGGACGCTGCGGGGGCCGGCGGCAGCCGGATCGCGGTTGTCTTCAACGGCTCCCCGCTCTTCACGGGCGCGGCGGAATCGGGTGAGTCCAAGATCCGGCAGTGGATCTTGGAGAACGACTGGCTGGAAGGCATCGTCGCCCTCCCCGACCAGCTCTTCTACAACACCGGCATCTCCACGTACTTCTGGGTACTGAGCAACCGCAAGGCCAGGGACCGGCGAGGCAAGGTCGTCCTGCTGGACGCACGCGACTACTGGCGGAAGATGCGGAAGTCCCTCGGCGACAAGCGCAAAGAGCTGAGCAACGAGCACATCTCCGAGATCACCAAGCTCTACACGGAGGCGCTGGCGATCGTCGAGGCGGCGGAGAAGGACGGCGTCCATGACCTGGCTGACCGGGCCGGAAAGATCAAAATCTTCCGCAACGAGGACTTCGGCTACCACCGGATCACCGTCGAACGGCCGTTGAAGCTCCGCTTCGAGGTGACGGAGGAGACGCTGGCGGCGATCACCGCGTCGAAGCCGATCACACGGGCGACGGATGCGGAGGCGTTCGCGGAGGCGCTGCGTCCGCTGGTCGGCAAGTCGTGGGAGACGAAGTCCGACGCCTGGATCGACCTCAAGGACGCGGTCGTCGCGGCCGGCCTGCTTTGGCCGACGGGCGCCCCGTTCGGCAAGGCGCTGCGGGAGGCGGTCGGGGTACGGGATCCGGGGGGCGAGGTCCAGCGGATCAAGGGCGAGACTGAGCCGGACCTAGAGCTGCGGGATTACGAGAGCGTGCCGCTGGAGGAGGACGTGGAGGAGTATTTGCGGAGGGAGGTGCTGCCGCATGTCCCGGATGCGTGGATCGACCACAGCAAGACGAAGGTGGGGTACGAGATCCCGTTCACGCGGCATTTCTATGTGTACAAGGCACCACGGCCGTTGGCTGAGATCGACGGGGAGCTGAAGGCTCTGGAGACCGAGATCCAGGCGCTGCTTGGGGAAGTGACGGAGTGAGTACGGTCCCGCTGAAGTACATTGCCAAGATCAATGCTGGCCAATCTCCCCCGTCTGCCGAGGTTTCGAACCTATCGGACGACCCTCCTTTCTTGCAGGGAAATGCGGAGTTCCAACAAGAACATCCCCTACCAAGATTTCAGTGCCGCACAGCGCCAAAGGTTGCCCAGATCGGGGATATTTTGCTTTCCGTCAGGGCTCCTGTCGGTGCGCTTAATGTTGCCGACCGGAACTACGGCGTTGGGCGTGGTCTTTGCGCTATCACCCCTTCTGATTGCGACGGACGCTTTCTCTGGTGGTGGCTCCATAGCCAGCGCGCAAGACTCGACGCAGTGTCCACAGGCACGACGTACCGAGCGGTCACAGCAGAAGATGTCGGAGCCCTGCCATTCTCTCAGCTAGACATCGTAGAGCAGCGCCGAATCGCCGACTTCCTTGACGCCGAAACTGCCCGAATCGACACTTTGAGCTCACTCAGGAAATCCCAGCACGCGAGCTTGGATGAACGAGGTTACGCCGTCGTGTCGGAAGTCCTAGTACCCGGGATCCTGTCCAGCCCGGCGGGAGCTTGGCCATGGGTATGGCTTCCGGAAATGTCACCAGACCGGCCGCTCGTGCGCCTGGGATATTTCTGCCGCTTGCAGACCGGCCTTACCGTCGATGGCAAGCGGGAAGTGACTGGTGATGTGGTGACTCGTCCGTACCTAAGAGTGGCCAACGTGCAAGCGGGACGAGTAGATCTTGGCAATCTCAGTGAAATCACCGTCCCGACCGAAATGGCCAGTCGCGCAACTCTTCGCGCAGGCGACGTACTGATGACCGAGGGCGGCGATCTGGACAAGCTCGGACGCGGCACCGTCTGGCATGGAGAAGTCTCCGAATGTTTGCATCAGAACCATATTTTCGCTCTTCGTCCGGAAAGAAATAGCCTTGACGAAAACTATCTCGCTCTCATGACGAGAACGCTGCATGGTCGGAACTATTTCGAAAGCACGGGAGTCAAAACAACTAATCTGGCGTCAACAAACAGCAGCAAGATCCTGAGCTTTCCCATTCCGCTCCCAAGCGTGACAGAACAGCGCACCCTGGCCAAGAGGGCTCAGACTGCACTCAACAACGTGGCGGCTGCTGGTCAACTGCTTAACCGTCAACTCGAAGTGCTCGCCGAGCGGCGCCAAGCCCTGATCACCGCCGCAGTCACCGGTCAGATCGACGTGTCCACCGCCAGCGGACGTGGGATCGAGGAATGATCGCTCCATGAGTCCCGCCGCGCCTCACCAGCCGACGCCGTTCATCACCCGCGTCCGAATCAAGAACTACAAGTCCATCGCTCATTGTGATGTGACGCTCGACCGGTTCACCGTGCTGCTCGGGCTGAACGCTGCGGGAAAATCAAACTTCCTCGACGCCCTGCGTTTTGTCCGCGACGCGCTCACGGATGGGCCGGAGGAAGCCGTGGCTGCACGCGGAGGATGGTCGGAGGTGCTGCGCCGGGTCCCTGAGCCTGCGACCTCGTGCACGATCGGTCTGGACTTTCACCTGCCAGTGATCACCAACAACGAGACGCCCTGGGAAGGGCGGTACGAGATCACACTCGCTCCCACGATTCAGGACAGGACAAGCCCTCACTCAAGAGTGGGCGTCCACGTCCAGCATGAGTTCTGTGAGATGCGCCGCCCCGGGGGCGAGAGATTCTTGTTGCCGAACGATTTCGGAAAGAACCGCCATCAGCGGTTTCTGGAGCTTCCACGCACCAGGAGCGGAGAAGGACCGTTCCCCGTTCTCTGGGTGGCTCTCATGCAGATGTTCTTCTACAACCCTGCCCTGTCCAGGCTCCGCGAGGCCCGGCCCAACCTGTCACTTGCCCGCACGCTGGACAACGACGGCGGCAACCTCGGCCCAGCCCTCGCCGCCCTCGGAGAGCAGGAGCGCGACCGCGTCTCGCAGTACCTGGGAGTGATCGTGCCCGGAGTCGTAGAGGTCGGCCCCACGGACCCCTCCGCCGACTACATCGCGGCGCGAATCAACTTCGCCGCGGAGGGCGACACCGAACCACACGTCTTCCGGGCCGAGTCCATGTCGGAAGGCACCATCCGGGCCATCGGCCTGCTTACCGCGCTCTTCCAACCTGACGCTCGCGAAGGCTGGATTCCGCTCGTCGCCATAGAGGAACCCGAGTTGGCGCTGCACCCGCTCGCGGCCGGTGCCCTCTACGACGCGCTCACAGAAGCGAGCGAGCACGTACAGGTCCTCGTCACCACGCAGAGCGCGGAGTTGTTCGACCGCAAGGAAGCCGACCTGTCGGCCATCCGCGTGGTCGCCGCCGAGCACGGAGTGACCGTGATCGGCGAGGTTGACCCCGTAAGCCGGTCGATCGTGGCCGACGGTCTGGCCACCACGGCAGAACTACTGCGCTCCGACCAACTGCGTCCGGTCGTCGTGGAACCCCCGGCCCAGCCGGAGGGTGAGACGTGAACCAGCCGAGCGTCACGATCGCCTCCGTCGTGGAAGGTGAAGGTGAGATCAGCGCGCTGCCCGTGCTGCTCCGGAGGCTGATGCACGAGGCCCAGATCTGGGACGCGGACATCCAGAAGCCTTTCCTGGTCGACCGTGGCCGACTCGTCCGGCCCGGCGGGCTGGAACGCGCCGTAGAGGCCCAGGGCCGACGCGTACCCGCCGACCACCCCGGGGGCATCCTGGTCGTGATCGACGCCGACGACGATTGCCCGGCCAACCTCGGCCCTTCGCTCCTGGCCAGGGCCGAAACGACCCGCCCGGACCGCCGTACAGCGGTCGTCGTGGCGAACCGCGAGTTCGAGGCATGGTTCCTCGCGTCAGCGCCGTCGCTCGGCGGCCGGGCAGGTCTTGCCGACCGCCTGAAGGTCCCTGCCAACAGCGAGACGTTACGTGACTGCAAGGGGTGGCTGACCCACCACCGGCGCGACGGGGTGCGATACCGCCCGCGGGTGGACCAGCCCGCCCTGGCCCAGCACATGGATCTCGACCTTGCCCGCGCCAACTCTTCCTCGTTCGAGAAGTTCTGCCGCGACATCACGTACCTGATCACCGGAAAGCGGGGGGAATAGCCGCTCATGTCCGTCCACGACGAAGCAGCATTCGGAAACGCCATAGTCGCCGCCCTGTTGGAGCGCGGTTGGGCCGAAGGAAGCCAGTCGGGCTACCAAGCCCAACTCAGCCTGGACACGGCCCAGCTCTTCGAGTTCGTCGGCAAGACCCAGGCCGACGACTGGGCCGAGCTGATCGCTCTCTACGGCGGTGACCCCAACATCGCCCAGGCAGGGTTCGCCAAGCGCGTGGACCAGGCGATCGGCACCGACGGTGTGCTGGACGTACTCCGCAAGGGCGTGAAGGACCACGGCATCCTGATCAAACTCGCCTACTTCAAGCCGTCGCTCGTCGCATCGGACGATGTCCTGGACGACTACCGGGCGAACCGGCTGACCTTCGTCAAGGAACTGGTGTACGCCGCCAAGCAGGCGGACAAGGGCAAGCGCCTCGACCTCACCCTCTTCCTCAATGGAATCCCCCTGGCGACAGCCGAGTTCAAGAACGCCCTCACGCGCCAGGGAGTGGAGGGGGCCAAGGACCAGTACCGGACGACCCGCGACCCCAGTGAGCTGATCTTCGCCAAGCGTGTGATCGCGAACTTCGCCATAGACACCGACCTGGTGTTCGTCGCGCCGGAACTCCGTGGCAAGCTGACCCGATTTCTGCCTTTCAACACAGGCTCCGATGGTCCTGGAAAGCCCGGCGGTGCGGGAAATCCGGCGTTCAGCGCCCCTGGGACGTACCCGACCTCCTACCTCTGGGAGCAGATCTGGGAACGGGACACCTGGCTGGACCTGATCGAACGCTTCGTGCACCTCAGCAAGGAAAAGGGCGCGGACGGGCGGACACGGCGAAAGCTGATCTTCCCCCGCTACCACCAGTGGGACATCGTCAAGAAGCTCGCCGCCCACGCGGCCCGCCACGGCGCCGGCCACAACTACCTCGGCATGGCCTCCGCCGGCTCGGGCAAGTCGAACACCATCGGCTGGCTGGCGCACCGCCTGTCGTCGCTGCACACGCCCACCGATCCGGCCGAGATCGACCCCGATGCCCTGGCCGCCGGACTCAAGCCCGGCGCGCCCGTCTTCGACAAGGTCGTGATCATCACCGACCGCCGCAATCTCGATGCCCAACTGCGGGAGACCGTCGGCAGTTTCGAGAAGACCGCCGGGCTGGTCGTGAAGATCGACGAGAAGCAGGGCGCGAAATCCGAACAGCTCGCCAAGGCACTGACCCGCGAGACCGGGAAGATCATCACCGTCACGCTGCACACCTTCCCGGCCCTCATCGACTACCTGCGCCGCAACCCGACCGAGATACAGGGCCACAACTTCGCGATCATCGTGGACGAGGCGCACTCCTCCCAGTCCGGGGACGCCGCCACGGCCGTACGAGCGGCGCTCCGTGACCTGGGACTGGATTCGGACTCCGACGATGCCGGGGCGACGGAGCTGGAAGCGGTGGCGGCCACCACCGATGCCAAGCTCGTCCGCAAAGCCATCCAGCGCAGCAAGGCTGCGAACCTCTCCTACTTCGCGTTCACGGCCACGCCCAAGGCCAAGACGCTCGAACTCTTCGGCACCCTCGACACCGTCAACGGCAAGCCGGCGTACGTCCCCTTCCACACGTACTCGATGCGCCAGGCCATCGAGGAAGGCTTCATCCTCGACCCCCTGCGCACGTACGTCACGTACGAGACCTACTGGAAGCTGGTGAACAAGAACCCGACCGAACGCGAGGTGGAACGGTCGAAGGCCAATCCCCTGCTCGCCCGGCACGCGCTCACACACGACTCCACCGTGACGCAGCGGGCGCACAGGGTTGTCGAGCACTTCCGCACCCATACGGCCGGCAGGCTCGGCGGGCGCGCCAAGGCCATGGTGGTCACGGGCTCACGGCACGGCGCGGTACAGATGGCCCGTGCCATCAAGAAGTACATCGGGGACAACGGGTACGCAGACCCCGGTGTCCTGGTCGCGTTCTCCGGCAGCCTGACGTACGACGGCGAGGAGACCACGGAGCCGAAGGAGAACGGCGGTCTCGCCGAGTCCGCGCTGCCGAAAGCATTCGCCTACACGCGCAAGGACGACAAGGCCGTACGCACCGGAGGTAAGGCGACTCAGCGCGAGTACCGCATCCTGGTCGTCGCCGAGAAGTACCAGACCGGCTTCGACCAGCCGCTGCTCACCACGATGTACGTGAACAAGAAGCTCGCGGGCATCAGCGCCGTACAGACTCTCTCCCGCCTGAACCGGACCGCCGACCGCAAGTCCCAGGCGGATCTGGCCGTCCTGGACTTCGTCAACGAAGCCGAGGACATCAAGGAGTCCTTCCGCCCGTACTTCGAGGAGGCGAAAACACTTCCTTCCGACCCGAACCTCCTCTACACCGCGCAGAGTCAGGTCCTGCGGCCCGACATCCTCGTCGATGAGGAGATGCGGGAGTTCGCGGATGCCTATCTGGCGGCCGAGGAGCAGGCTGTTGGCTCGGCCGCCCGCTGGGAGAGGCTCCACGCGGAGCTGTACCGCCATCTGGCCCCCGCCGTCGGGCGGTTCACCGATCTGCTGGACCGCAGGGACGAGGCGGGCGACCCCGACGAGGAAGCCGTCAACGAAGCCGAGCAGTTCCGTGCCGATCTCAACGACTACGTACGTAAGTACGGTTTCCTCTCGCAGATCGTGCCGTACCACGACGCCGACCTCGAATGCCTCTACCTGTACGGCCGCCACCTGCTCAACCGTCTGCCGCGACGCGGAGACGGCGGCGTGGACATCGGTGACGTCGACCTCAGTCACCTCCGCATCCAGAAGACCGGCGAGCACGACCTCGCTCTGACCGCCGAGGGGGCGGCGGAACTGCGCGGCTTCGGGGAAGGCGGAGGCGGCGCGAAGGAGCAGGAGAAGTCCCTGCTGTCGGAGTTGATCGAGAAGTTCAACGACAAGTACGGCACCAGCTTCACCGATCAGGACGTGATCACACCGTTCTCGGAGGCGAAGGCGGACCCGAAGGCCCGCGCCGCCGCCGTCAACGACGAGGAGAACTTCGGTCTCGTCTTCGACGAGATCTTCGAGGACAAGATGGCCGAACACATCGACACCATCGCCGACATGGGACGGCAGTACTTCAGCCACGACGACAGCTTCAAGCGGTCGCTCAACCAGAGCGCGCGCCGCGCGGCCTGGCGGATGATCCGCCGGGAGGAGAACATCGACGACGAGGCGGCCTGACCCGTCCAGCCCGCCGTCTCCTCCCCCCAGTCATCCTCCCTGGTCAAACGGAAGCCCCGCGATCACGGACGTTCCACGAGTGGGGCGGGGTCGGACCGTCCAGGCGGTGGCGAGGCTCTCCACGAGGATCAGCCCCCGCCCGCTCTCGGAATCGGCGGTGGGGTGGGCCAGCACCGGCTTTCCCGTACCGGGGTCGGAGACGGCCAGCCGGTAGTGCCCGTCGGCCGGCCACAGCACGAGTTCCACAAGGTCTTCGCCGTCCGCGCAGGCACCGTGCCGGATGGCGTTGGTGACCAGCTCCGAGGTCAGCAGACCCAGATCGCCTCCGAGGCGGGGCCGGAGGAGTTCCGGCAGCGATTCGGCGACGGCCTGCCGGGCCCGCCGGACGGAGACGGGGTGGGCGGGGAAGCGCCAGTGAGCGGGGACAAGAGGGATCTCGGGCATGGCGAACTCCACTAGTGTGTGAGGGTTTTGGGATCGCCGGTGGCCTACCGCCCTGGTCGCGGGCGCACCGGTCCCAGGGCGGACGGGCATGCTCGCGCGGTGCGCTTCCGGCACTGCGGTGTGTAGCTTGCGCGATACCGACAGTAGAGCAGTGCGTGGTAAATTTTCCACGCACTCGGATAAATTCACCACCACGAGGTGGGGGCCGCTTCAGCGTACGAACACGCGAACCCACTGGACGGAAGGGAATTCCATGCCTCCGAGGACGACTCCCACGGAACGGCAAAGGCGTCTGGGGAGTGAGCTTCGGCGCATCCGTACAGCAGCAGGCAAGTCAGCGGAATTCGCGGCGGGCCTGCTGGGCGTGGACCGAGGGAAGATCTCCAACATCGAGTCGGGAGTGCGAGGCATCAGTGCGGACCGCCTGCGGACGCTGGCCTGCAACTGCGACGTGACCGACGATGCCTACGTCGACGCGCTCGTCGACATGGCGGAACCAAAATCAGGCTGGTGGGAACGCTACCGAGGCACACTGCCTCAAGGCCTTCTGGACATCGCGGAAGCCGAGAGCGGTGCCGTACGCATGCGTGGCGCCAACACCGTGCACGTACCGGGCGTGCTCCAGATCTCGGAGCAGGCCATGGCCATCTTCCGCTCCGCCGTCCCTCCTCTGCCGGAGCACGAGGTCGCCCTACGCCTCGCGCTGCGCTCGGAACGCCAGCAGGTGATCACCGGCGATGACGCGATCTCGTACACCGCTGTCATCCACGAAGCGGCTCTTCGGATGCAGTTCGGCGGCACCGAGGTGGCCCGCGCCCAGTTGGTGCGCCTGTTGGAGGTATCCGACCGGGACAATGTGACTGTGCTGGTCGTGCCTTTCGCCCACGGCGCCTTTCCGGGAGCCGGGCAGACAGTCGTCTACCTGGAAGGACCTGTACCACAACTCGATACAGTCCAAGTGGACAGCTCGCACGGACCTGCTTTCCTGCACGCCGAGGGGCAGGTGGCGAAATACAGGGCACAGCTCGATCTGTTGGAGAATCTGGCGCTGCCACCAGGGCAGTCCCGAGACTTCATTCGTGAACTCGCGCGCCAACTGTGAGGACCACCCATGCCCGACATCACCTGGGAAAGTCCCTTCTGCGCCGAAGGCAGCTCCTGCTTCCGCATCGGCACCGACTCCGACGGCAACGGCTACATAGCCCTCAACGGCCAGGAAGAGCGCTACCTCACCGACTCCCTCGAAGCCCTCCGCACCCTCATCACCGACATCAAGGCCGGCAAGGCCGACCACCTGCTGTAACCCTGCCGCGCGCCACGCCAGTAGGTACCGTGTACCGCGATCGGCTGACGTGACATCAGGACGACGGGGGCGCGAGGCGTGGCGCAGGCACGGAGGATCGGCGAGCAGGGCCGCTACGAGCTGATCGAGGAGATCGAGTCCGGCGGTATGGGCACGGTCTGGCGGGGTTACGACGCCGTGCTCGACCGGGAGATCGCGGTCAAGCTCATCCGGCCCGATGTCGTCGTATCGCCCGCGCAGGCGGAGGAGTTCGCCCGCCGCTTCGAACGCGAGGCGCGTGTCACCGCCCGGATCGGGCATCACGGGGTGCCGCAGGTGTTCGACGCGGTGCTGGACGAGGCGTCGTACGACCGGCTGTATCTGGTGATGGAGTACGTGCGCGGGGTCTCCCTGCGCACGGTGCTGGCCAACGCGGAAGACGGAGCGGCGGCGCTGCTGCCGGTGACCTGGGCCGCGTCGATCGCGGCCCAGATCTGCACGGTCCTGTCGTACGCGCACGCCATCCCAGTCGTGCATCGCGACCTGAAACCGGACAACCTCTTGATCGCCGCTGACGGCACGGTCAAGGTACTGGATTTCGGCATCGCGAAACTGATGCGCACGGATGTCACGCGGCTCACCGCGACCAACGGCTTCATCGGTAGCCGCCACTACATGTCACCCGAGCAGATCGACAACGCGCAGATCACCCCACTCAGCGACCTGTATGCCCTCGGCTGCGTGCTGCACGAACTCCTGTCCGGGCAAACGGTCTTCAGCAGCGACAGCGAGTACCAACTCCTCCAACAGCACATGGATGAGGTGCCGACTCCGCTGCGTTCCCTCCGACCCGAGGTACCGGAAGCTCTGGAGGCACTGGTCCTGGACCTGCTGGCCAAGGTCCCCGAACACCGTCCGGCCGACGCGTACGCGGTGTACGAGCGCCTGTCGCCCTTCCTGCCGCCACCGGGATCGGCAGCCGAACGCGTGGCCCTCAGCCACGGCGGCTCCCCATCTGAAGCTCCCGACCCGACGTTGGTCTACCGGCAGCCGAACGCACCCTTGCGGCGTACCACACCGCCCGCACCCCCGATCGAGCAGAAGCCTCCCGTGCCGATGCCGGCGCGCGTCGACACCGCACTGCGGGATGCGATCCGGGAGGCCTACGCCCGGTCTGCGGATCTTGCCGAGAGCGGGCGGTTCGCCCAGGCCGCAGACGTACTCAAGGCGGCGATCGCCACGGCGGCCACCGCTCTCGGCGCACACAACTCGCGTGTGCTCGGTCTGCGGCGGCAGCGCGCGGCGATTCTCATGGCAGGCGGGGATTACCGGCGGGCCCTGCCGGAGTTCGACACGCTGGCAGCCGTCTACGCCCGTACAGCGGGACCGGCCGACGAAAATACGCTGGAGTGCCGTCGGCATGCCGCCCACTGCCGGGCCAACCTCGGTCAGGCCACGATCGCCCTGCGTGAATTCCAGGAGGTCCTGGAAGTCGTGTCCGACGCGGCCGGGGACGCCTCCGAAACCGCGCTCGACCTGCGCCGCAGCATCGGCGTACTACTCTTCTCCGACGGACGCCGTGCCGAGGCGGAGGGAGTCCTCGACGCCCTCCACGAGGACATGTGTGTCCTCCTGGGCGAGGAGGACGAGGAGACCCGCGAGATCACCGACCTCCTCGCCCGGCTACGAGGTCCGGAAGGAACGCCCGCTCAGTGACCTGGCGGAAGCGGGGCGCACCCCGTCAGGCTTCCTCCTCGGAGTCGGCCTCGGCCTCGTCGTTGTGGATGCGCTGGGCAAGATCCCAGAGGCTCAGCCCGTCCGACCGGAACCAGCGAGCTGTTCCCTGGTTGGACACGGGGCGCTCGTCCCAGTCGGCGTCCGCCCACATCTTGGATACCATCCCGGTGGGCGAGTACCGCTGCTCGTCGTACGCCCACAGGATCGGCTTCGTCCGGTGATTGGCCCAGGTCGCCTGGCGCCGCCTTTCGTCCCCGGCAAGCCACGCTTCCATGGCGTCGCGCTCGGAGTCGCTCTGTGCCCTGTACACGAGGGGAGCTCCATCCTCGATGACACGGCGGTCGACCAGGAGCGGCACGGTGTTCGGGCGACGCGTCTTGCGGACCTTGGCGGGAGGCTTGGGAACAGCGACGCCATTGGTCAGGTCGGCGAGGACATGCTTCGCAAGGTCCCGGCATGTCTCCGCGGTCTGGAAGGCAGTCCTGATCTGGGGCCGCGGCCCGTAACGGGTGACGACATGGTGCGTCAGCCGACGCACCATGTCGGGGACGAGGGCGGTAATTTTCTCCAGGACCTCGCTGTCCCAGTCGAAGTCGGGGTCATCGATGCTCGTGCCGCCGAGATACTGGAAGAGCAGGTGAGTGACGAGAAGGCCACCGTGTTCCGCCGTCGCCGCTTCGCGGCTGTTCTGACCACTGCCCACCTCGTAGACCGCACTCCGTGCCGCGCGGAGCGTGAGCACGGAACGCCACACCCTATGAGGTGAGGGTTCGCGTGTGAACAGCAGCGTGTGGGTGCCCTTGGGTCCTTGTTCCCAGAGGTTCTCTGTAGAGCTGGCAGCCCGTGCGGACTGTTCCGCATCCTCGTGCAGACACGCAAGGGCGAGTGCGAGTTCGTCCAGCGAACAGCCGGTCTCGGGGGCCACAGGCTCACCGCCGCGCTTGATCACGTAGTGCTTGCGCATCTCGGCACGGAGGTTGGCCTTGATCGCCTGATGCACAGGTTCCAGCGCGATGTGATCGCGCTGTCCGATGGCGTTCTGCCGGTTGGCCGCCTGCGAGACCTGGACACCGAACTCCCGGTCCTCCTGCGTGTTGATCACCTTGATGTTCAGGGTGGCGTTGGCCGCTGCCTCACCGTCGTCGTGCATGGCACGGGCGACAGCCCGGACCGTCTGCGCGCCGTTCACAATGCTCGCCCCCGACACGGAAAGCGTGGTCGGCCTGCTCTGCGGTGACTTGGCGCTGTCGTGCTTGGCCGTGAGCGAGGTGCAGATCATGGTGATGCCGTTGTTCAGATGCCAGAACCGCGTGGGATCGGACGTAAGGGTCTGGCCGATCTCCGCATTCGTGACGGTGGTCCCGAGCGGGGCCCGGAGATTCTGCTCGAACAGAGCGGTGCCGTGCTCCTCGTACCATTCGGCGACAGTCTCGGCGGCTACCGTGCCCTGGAAAGCCTCGAGCGGCCCCCTCTGCTGGTACCACTCGTCGAGGCGTACGTCCAGACAGATCGGCTCCGGCCGGAGATCCGCGTGGATCTGGTCATGAAAGTCGGCTGCGTACAGCACTTCGACGCTCATACGGGCGCCGTGCTTGTTGAACTCGTCGAGAGCGTTGTCGAGAACTTCGAGTGCGGGCGGAGAGGGTTTCGCCGTACCCATCAGCGCGATGACAAGGATCGTTTTGGCGTTGACGATGAGCGGCCTGGCCTCCAGGGCAAGTTCGCCGGCACGCTGGTTGAACTGGTCGTACAGCTCGTTCTCGATCCGGTTCAGGCCGTCGACCATCGCCTTGGCGGCGTCCACGTCGAAGGTCGCCGTGCCCTTGTCGCTCCACTTCGCCTGAACGAGCAGCACTTGACCCTGATCCGGCAACGGGGCAATGGCGTCCAGCCCCTGGTCCGCGATGCCGTCGGTCACGAACCGGGCCGCCTCGGCCACGCTGCACTTGGCTACTCGGCGTACCGCGAGGGCGGCGAGAGCACGGGACAGAAAGCGCTGTTCGTAGTTGCCCCCGCGGAAGTGGGCGATGTCGCTGTCGTCTATCACCCCGTGGAAGTTCTCACGCAGTTGCTCGCGCACCTGCGTGACCTGACGAGGTGTGTCCGCCCCCGGGGTAACCATGGTGACTGCCTTCCCACTGATGGTGTTTTGCTTGACGGCTGTTGGGCCCGCGCTACGGTCCGAAGGTGCCGCCCCGCTGCCGGAGGGCGAAGTCCGCGACGTACTGCGCCGGCCGTATCATTCCGGGCCCGGCCGGAAACTGGAGCAGGACGCACAATACCCAGGCTCGGCGCAACTCGGCTAAATCCATTGGTTTTTGCCCGGTTCGTCGGAGATCCAGACCGACGGAACCACTGATTGCGGGGGGGCATACGCGCCCTTGATCTCTCCGGACAACGCATCGCCTGGGTTGAGGCTCGCCGAAGCGCTCGGATAATGCGGGCCCTTGGCGGCAGACGAGTCGGGCTCTACGCCGGATTCTGTCGCCCGGTCGCCTCGCGGCGGCCGGGGAGACGGCCATCCATCTAGGACCGACGTTGCCGTCGGCCTCCTGCGGTCTACCCGCGGACTCGGGCGGGCAGCCCTCGAACGTCCGCGCAGGGCCGTCTCGCGACGGCCCCTCTTGACCTTGCTCCAAGTGGGGTTTACCTAGCCGCCTGAGTCACCTCAGGCGCTGGTGGTCTCTTACACCACCGTTTCACCCTTACCCGGCACCTGAGCGCCGGGCGGTCTCTTTTCTGTGGCACTGTCCCGCGGGTCACCCCGGGTGGGCGTTACCCACCACCTTGCCCTGTGGAGTCCGGACGTTCCTCGGGAAGATCCGGAGATCCTCACGCGGCCGTCCGCCCGGCTCGTCTGCCGTGATCGTCATGGTACCCGCCCGGCGGGTCACCCGGGCGCCCGGCCGATCCTCCTTGACCTTGCCGCAGCGTCAGGGTTTCTACTGGGCTCATGCGAATCGGAGAGATCGCCGCACTCGTGGGGGTCACCT
Organism: Streptomyces panacea; assembly: GCF_040560175.1. NCBI lineage: Bacteria > Bacillati > Actinomycetota > Actinomycetes > Kitasatosporales > Streptomycetaceae > Streptomyces > Streptomyces panacea. The sequence goes on along the minus strand of NZ_JARJHW010000029.1, from coordinate 29,763 downwards.
CGCGGGCGGTGCGGCACTACCACCACCTGGGGCTGCTGCCGGAGCCCGAGCGCCGGTCCAACGGCTACCGCGTCTACACCGTGCGGGACGCCGTCCTCCTCGCCCGCATCCGCCGGCTCTCGGAGCTCGGGCTCAGCCTGGACGAGGTACGGGACGTGCTCGCCGACGACGCCGGGCGGGAGCTGGTGGAGGTGCTGGGTGAGCTGGACGCCGATCTGGCGCGGCAGGAGGAGGAGATCCGGACCAGGCGGCGCAGGCTCGCCGAGCTGATGGCGGGGACGCTGCCTCCCGAGGGGCCGGTGTCGCCCGCGCTGGCGCGATTGCTGGGGGCCATGCCGGAGACCACCTCGGCGATGGCGGCCAAGGACCGCGAACTCCTCACGCTGCTCGACACGGTCGGCGGCGACGAGATCGTCTACGACGCCCTGCTCCCCCTGACACACGACCCGGACGTCCTGGCGCTCTACGAACGCCTCGACGACCTCGCCGACGCGGCGACCGGCGACCCCCGCGTCGGACCGCTGGCCCAGGCGCTGGCGGCCGTCATCCCGGCGGAGGTGCTGGCCAAGCTGGCGAAGGCGGACAGTCCCGCGCTGGAGGGGTTCGGCGACGCGTTCCTCGCCGATTTCGCCCCCGCCCAGGCCGAGGTCGCGCGACAGGTGATGGCAGAACTCGCGAAGAGGATGGACGGGGAGGGACTGGGATGAACAAGGTCCTGTGGGTGATGGTGCCGGCCGAGATCGCGCTGGTCGTGTGTCTGCTGGCGGGCGTGGACGTCCCGGCGCCGGTCGTCCGGACCGCCGAGGCCGTCGTGCTCACCCTCGTGGCGATCGAGGCCGTGCTGGTGCGGCGGCTCTACAAGGCCGCCCGCCTGGCCGGAGCCGGGCGCCGGGACGCCCTCGCGCGTGCCGTGGAGGCCGCCGTACCGGCCACCGCGCGCCGACTGCTCGTCAACGAGGCGCGGGGCCTGACCAGCCTCGTACGGTGGGTGGCCCGGCGTACGCACGGTGTACGCGAGGGCGATCTCGCCGCCCCGTACACCGGCCCGCAGACGGCGATGATGTACGGCTTCCTCTTCGTGTCCGTCGTCGAGACCGTGGCGCTGGCGATCCTCATCCCCTGGCCGCTGGTGCACCTGATCATGCTGGTGCTGGACGTGTACGGCGTGCTGATGCTGCTCGCCCTGCACGCGAGCTGCGTCACCCGGCCTCATGTCGTGGGCGCCGACGGGTCGCTCCGGGTGCGCTGGGGCTCGCTGTTCGACATGCCGATCGGGAGCGGTCAGATCGCGTCGGTACGTGTCGAACGCCGTTACCCGGACGGGTCGTTGATCAAGATCGACGAGCCCGGCGGGACGCTCGACCTGATCGTGGGCGGCCAGACGACCGTTCGGGTGGAGCTGACGGAGCCGGTGGAGTTCGTACGGCCGATGGGCGGACGCGGTACGGCGACGGTGGTCCGCTTCCACGCGGACGACCCGGCGGCGCTGGTGGCCGGGCCAGCTCAGGAAGGCGCTCGCCGAGGCACCGGACGTGACCGCCGACGAGGACGGGATCACCAGCGGCGTCGCTTAACCTGGGCGGCCGGGGGCCGCACCCCCCGGTCCGTACGTCCTTGAGGAGAACCACCGTGCTCGTGCTGCTGCCACCGTCGGAAGGCAAGGCCGCTTCCGGCCGCGGGGCTCCGCTGAAGCCGGAATCACTGTCCCTGCCCGGACTGGCCGAGGCACGGGCCGCCGTGCTGGACGAGCTGGTCGAGCTGTGCGCCGCCGACGAGGAGAAGGCCGCGGAGGTCCTGGGCCTGAGCGAGGGCCTGCGCGGGGAGATCGCCAAGAACGTGGAGCTGCGGACCGCGGGGACACGGCCCGCCGGGGACATCTACACCGGCGTCCTGTACGACGCGCTCGACCTCGCCACGCTGGACACCGCCGCTCGGCGGCGCGCCGGGAAGTCGCTGCTGGTCTTCTCCGGGCTGTGGGGCGCGGTACGTATCGGCGACCGGATCCCGTCGTACCGCTGCTCGATGGGCGTGAAGCTGCCGGGCGTCGGGGCGCTGAGCGCCCACTGGCGGAAGGCGATGGCCTCGGTGCTGCCCGAGGTGGCGGGTGACGGGCTCGTACTGGATCTGCGCTCGTCGTCGTACGCGCCGGCCTGGAAGCCGGCGGGCGATGTCGCGGCCCGTACGGCGACGGTGCGGGTCCTGCACGCGCAGTTCGTGGACGGTGTCGAGAAGCGGTCGGTGGTCAGTCACTTCAACAAGGCCACGAAGGGGCGGCTGGTCCGGGACCTGCTCCTGGCCGGTGCCCGGCCGAAGAAGCCCGGGCAACTCGTGGAGACGCTGCGCGAGTTGGGGTACGTGGTGGAGGTCGCGGCGCCCGGCGGGGCCGGGCAGTCGTGGTCGCTGGACGTGGTGGTGTCGGAGATCCACTGAGTGGCCTCACCGGGCGACCGTTGCGCAGGGCGCAACGACCGTTGCGAGGAGCGTGGGTGGCGCGGCAGGATGGCGGCATGACCTCCGTGCTCGACCTCGCCCCCGTTGTCCCTGTCGTCGTCGTGGACGATGTCGCCGACGCCGTCCCGCTGGCCCGCGCCCTCGTGGCCGGCGGGCTGCCCGCGATCGAGGTGACGCTGCGCACCCCGGTCGCGCTGGACGCGATCCGGGCGATCGCCGCGGAGGTGCCGGACGCGGTGGTGGGCGCCGGGACGGTCATCTCGCCGCGGTCGGTCACGGACTCGGTGACGGCCGGGGCGCGCTTCCTGGTCAGCCCCGGCTGGACGGACACGCTGCTGGAGGCGATGCGGACGTCCGGGGTGCCGTTCCTGCCGGGCGTCTCGACGACGTCGGAGGTCGTGGCGCTGCTGGAGCGCGGCGTGAGGGAGATGAAGTTCTTCCCGGCGGAGGCGGCGGGCGGCACGGCGTACCTCAAGGCCCTGTCGGGCCCGCTGCCGCAGGCGCGGTTCTGCCCGACGGGCGGGATCTCCCTGGCGTCGGCCGGGTCGTATCTGGCGCTGGCGAACGTGGGCTGCGTGGGCGGCTCCTGGATGCTGCCGGCGGACGCGATCACAACGAAGGACTGGTCCCGGGTGGAGAAACTGGCCCGCGAGGCGGCGGCCCTGCGCTGACGCGCGGCCTGCCCCGGGCGGGGCCGTCCCGGTCCGGACGTACATCGCCCGGGAACGACCGTCGCCGCTACTCGAAGGTCAGTACCTGACTGTCCGTCACCGGGCGGTATCCCAGCCGCCGGTAGAGCGCGTTGCTCGTCGGGTTCGCCAAGTCCGCGTAGAGCACGACCTGTTCGGCCCCGGCGTCCAGCGTCGCCCGGCCGGCCGCCGCCGTGACCGCGCCCCCGTAACCGCGGCCGCGCAGCCGGAGCGGCGTGTAGACGGGTGACACCCGCGCCTGGCCCGCGATGATCGGGGAGACCGAGGCCATCGCCACCGGTGCGCCCGCGACGTCCCACAGCCACAGCCGACCGGTGGCGATGCGCTCCGCCGTGGCCCGGGTGTGGTCCCCGCCCGGCTGACCCGTGTCGGCGGCGAAGGCGCTCATCCACTCGGCGAGAAGCGGCAGGTCCCCCTCGGCGGCGAGCCGGGCCCGGCCGGCGGGGGTGGGGTCCGGTGGCGTCTGTGCGCCCAGCCGGAACAGTCGTACGCGGGCCGAGACCCGCCAGCCGCAGGACCCTCCGGTCCACTCGGCGGCGAACGCCTCCGCGCACGCGCTCTCGCCCTGCACGGAGGTCAACGACGGTTCGACGGCACGGAGTTCGGGAACGAGTTCGCGCGCCGCCCGGTCCGGCATCGGACCGAGCAGCGGGCGCAGCGGTGGCCTCTGGACGAAGGCGGCGGAGACCGGGGCGCCGTCGCGCGCCCGCCAGTAGCCGAACCGCGCGGGCGTCGCGGCCCCGTTGGCGCGGATCGACTCGCGGATCGACTCACGGATCGACTCGCTGATCGTCAGCAGCAGCGTCGAACGGGCGGCGTCCCGCGCGAGGCACGGACCGGCCGCCGTACGGAACTCCTCGACGTCCTCGGTCAGTCGCCAGCCCATGCCGCGCCCCGCTCAGCGCAGATGCGACGTGTCGTTCAGCAGCCGCAACGACGCGTTGCCGTCCGCGTAGTAGGCGACCGCCGAAAGCGACGCCGCCGAAAGCTCCATCCGGAACAGGGATTCCGGCGGTGCTCCCAGCGCCAGTCTGACCAGGGTCTTCACCGGCGTCACATGGGTGACGACCAGCACCGTACGTCCCGGGTGCCGCGTGAGCAGCGTGTCCCGGGTGGCGGCGACCCGCGTCGCGACCGAGTTGAAGCTCTCGCCGCCGCCCGTCGGCGCCACGTCGGGCGAGGCCAGCCAGGCGCTGAGATCGTCCGCGTACCGCTCCCTGACCTCGGTGAAGGTCATCCCTTCCCAGGCGCCGAAGTCCGTCTCGCGCAGCCCCTCCTCGACGCTCACCTCCAGGCCGAGCCGGGTGGCGACGGCGCCGGCCGTCTCGCGGCAGCGCAGCAGCGGCGAGGAGACGACGGCCTGGATCGTGCCGCGCGCGGCGAGCGCCGCCGCGACGGCGTCGGCCTGCCTGCGGCCGACCGCCGACAGCTCCGGGTCACCGCCACCGCTGCCCGAGAAGCGCTTCTCGGGGGTGAGGGCGGTCTCGCCGTGCCGCAGCAGGACGAACGTGGCGGGCGTACCGAGGTCGGCGGAGCCCCATCCGACGGACGGCGCGGCCTGCTCGGGGACGACGGCGGACAGCTCGTACGAGGCGGCCAGCGCCGCGCGCGCCTTGGCCGCGCCGGCCGCCGCGTCCCCCGGCGGCCCGGCCGGGGCGGCAGCGGCGGCCGACTGCCCGGAGCTACGCCGCGCACCCGCGTCCAGCTCCGCCGTGGACCGCGACGGCTCCCACCGCTTGCCCTTCTTGCCCGCGTCCATCGCCTCGTTGGCGAGCCGGTCGGCGTGCTTGTTCTTCTCGCGCGGGATCCACTCGTAGCGGACCTGCCCCGCGGGAAGGACCCGCGCGGCCTCGGCGGCCAGCGGCTTCATGTCCGGGTGCTTGATCTTCCAGCGGCCCGACATCTGCTCCACGACGAGCTTGGAGTCCATCCGCACGTGCACGTCCGCGGCCGGGTCGAGCGTCTTCGCCGCCTTCAGCCCGGCGATCAGCCCCTTGTACTCGGCGACGTTGTTCGTCGCGACGCCGATGTACTCGGCGGCCTCGGCGAGCGTCTCACCGGTCACCGCGTCGATGACGACGGCGCCGTAACCCGCCGGGCCGGGGTTGCCCCGCGACCCGCCGTCCGCCTCGACGACGAATTTCGGCATCTACAGACCCGATTCGGAGGTACGGACGAGGATGCGGCGGCAGTTCTCGCACCGCAGGACGGTGCTGGGGCTCGCCGCCTTGACCTCGTTGACCTCGGTGATGTTGAGCTCCAGCCGGCAGCCCTCGCAGCGGCGCTGGTAGAGGCGGGCCGCGCCCACGCCGCCCTGCTGCACGCGCAGCTTCTCGTACAGCTTGAGGAGGTCGGCGGGGATCGTCGCCGAGACCGTTCCGCGCTCCTTGGCCGCCGTCGTCTCCTCGGTGCCGAGCGTCCCGGCGGCGATGTCGCGGCGCGCGACCGCGTCGTCCGCCTTGGCCTGGACCGAGGAGACCCGCTCCGTCAGCTCGGCGGCACGTTCCTGTGCGGCCTCGCGGCGCTCCATGACTTCGAGGACGACGTCCTCCAGGTCACCCTGGCGCTTGGCGAGCGAGACGATCTCACGCTGGAGGCTTTCGAGGTCCTTGGGCGAGGACACGGCGCCCGAGTCGAGGCGCTGCTGGTCGCGTACGGCGCGCTGGCGGACCTGGTCGACGTCCTGCTCCGCCTTCGTCTGCTCGCGCGCGGTGTCGCTCTCCTCGGTCTGCGAGGCGACCAGCAGGTCGCGCAGCTGGGTGAGGTCCTTGGTCAGCGACTCGATCTCGGCGTGCTCGGGCAGCGACTCGCGCCGGTGGGCGATCTGCTGGAGTCGCGTGTCGAGGGCCTGGACGTCGAGGAGTCGGATCTGGTCGGCGGGGTCGGCGTTCAGTTGGGGGCTCCTGAGGAATGGTGGGAGGACCAGGGGTCGGTGACCGTCTTCGAGACGTGGACCCGCAGGTCCCAGCCGTGGCGGTCGGAAATCTCGTCGAGCTGGGTGGCCGCCAGTTCGCACCAGGGCCACTCGGTGGCCCAGTGCGCGGCGTCGACCAGTGCCAGCGGTGAGTGCTGGGTGGCCTCGGAGACCGGGTGGTGGCGCAGGTCGGCGGTGAGGAAGACGTCCACGCCCGCCGCCCGTACCTGGTCGAAGAGGCTGTCGCCGGATCCGCCGCTCACGGCGACGGTACGGACGAGGGCGTCGGGGTCGCCGGCCACGCGGATGCCCTGCGCGGTGGCGGGCAGCCGGTGCGCGGCGCGCGCGGCGAAGTCGCGGAGGGTGGCGGGCCGGTCGAGTTCGCAGATCCGGCCGAGCCCCCGGCGGCCCGCCGGGTCGGTCGGGTCGGGTACGAGGGGGCCCACGACGCGCAGGTCGAGCGCGCCCGCGAGGGCGTCGGAGACTCCCGGATCGGCGCTGTCGGCGTTGGTGTGCGCGACGTGCAGCGCGATGTCGTGCTTGATGAGCGTGTGTACGACGCGGCCCTTGAAGGTGCCCGCGGCGACCGTCGTCGTGCCCCGCAGATAGAGCGGGTGGTGGGTGAGGATCAGGTCCGCGCCCAGCTCCAGGGCCTCGTCCACGACGGACCGGACGGGGTCGACGGCGATGAGGACGCGGGTCACCGGGGCGTCGGGATCGCCGCAGACGGTGCCGACGGCGTCCCACTGTTCGGCCCGCTCGGGCGGCCAGAGGGCGTCGAACTGGGCGAGGACTTCGGACAGGCGGGGCACGGGTCAAAGGCTACCTGCCGACCATGGTGCTCCCACCATGGCCGGTCGACCCCGATGAACCCCGTGCCCCCGCCCGCGTCACTTCGCCAGGTACCCGCGCAGGTCGTCCAGCACCAGCCCGGCGGCGGTGACGCCGAGGCCCAGGTACCAGGTCTCGTCCGGTACGTCCTCGGCCTGCCCTGCACCGACGGCCTTGAGGTTCTTCCAGAGCGGGTTGGAGCGCGCGGTGTCCCGCTTGGTGGCCTTGGGGTCGCCGTACACACCGGTGAAGATCCAGTCGGCGTCCGCCTCGTCGATCTTCTCGGGGCTGACCTCGACGGCGAGATCGTTGATCCGCTGGTTCGCGGGCCTGGGCAGCCCGGCGTCCTCGAGGATCGTGCCGATGAAGGACGCCTTGGCGTAGAGGCGGATCTTGCCCGGCATGTACCGCACCATCGAGACGGTCGGCTTGTCGGCGCCGATGTCGGCGGAGAGGGCCTTGACCTTCGTGTCGTACGCGCCGAGCGCCTTCTCGGCCACCGCGCTCCGGTCGAGCGCCGCCGCGTTGAGCCGGAAGTTCTCCTTCCAGGTGAAGCCGGGGCGGATGGCGAACACGGTGGGGGCGATCGTCGACAGCTCGTCGTACTTGTCGGCGGCGCGGAGCTGGCTGCCGAGGATCAGGTCGGGCTTGAGCGCCGCGATGGCCTCCAGGTTGAGCCCGTTGATGGTGCCGACGTTCTTGGGGCTGCCCGCGCCCTTCTTCAGGTAGGCGGGTATGCCCTCGTCGCCCTCGGTGGGCGCGTAGCCGACCGGTTCGAGACCGAGGGAGACGACGTTGTCGAACTCACCGACGTCGAGCACGACGACGCGCTCGGGACGCGCCTTGAGGACGGTCTCGCCCATGGCGTGGGTGACGGTACGGGGGAACTCGCCCGGCTCGGCTTCGGTGCCGTAGCCCGCGGTCTTCGCCGCCGCGGCCGCGAAGTCCTCGCCGCCCTGCGCGACGGCCTTCTTGTCCGCGCCGGCGGGGGACGACTTCTCGTCCGATCCCCCGTCGCTTCCACAGGCCGCGAGGGAGAGGACGGCGGCGAGGGCCACCAGCGCGGCTGTGCCGCGACGTCTGACGGACATCTGTACTCCAAGAGGTCTTACTTAGGCGTGCCTTACCAACTCCTCAGGAACGTACAGCCCAGGTTCCACTTTGCGGAAACTGACCCCTGATCAGCTCGCCCGGACCGGCTCTCCCTGATCGGCGCGAGGTGCGACGGCCAAGGCTCGGCCGAGGGCTCCGCCGAGTGACGGGTGGCCCGGAGCGACTCCTCCGGCATCCCACCGCCCGCCCGGCGGCGGACCCACGTTCGCCCGGCTCAGCACAGCCGCCCCCTCCCCCTCAGCCGAACCCTCGACCGGCCACCCTTACGTGTGAAGCGGCCGGTCCCGTGTTGTTCGGCAGCGAGTGCGAACCTAGCGTCGTCGCCGGAGGTGACGGAGCGATGACAGCCTGTGTCATTGACAGCGTGGAGAGTACCGGGTCCGCCCCGGCGGACGAGGCCGGGAGGCGGGCGGGGATCGCGATCGCGGCGGACGGTTCGTACGCGGCGCGGCTGACCCTTGGTGGCGACGAGCCTTCCCAGGAGGGCGAGGCGGCGGAGAGCGCGGCCTGGTTCCCCGAGCGGTGGACGCTCGACGGGCCGGAGCCGTACGCCGTACCGCTTCCCCTCGACCAGCCCGAGGAGCCCGACGCCGAGGTGCTGCCGCTGGCCGACGGGCGGGTGCTGATCCACCGGCGGGTGGCGGAGCGGCAGGCGTTCTCGCTGCTCTATCCGACGGGGCCGGTGACGGGTGAGCTGCCGCTGGGCGCGGTCGAGTGCCCCGAGCTGACCCTGCTGCCGCCGTCGCCCGACGGCACGAGCGCCTACGCGCTGGCGCCCGGCGAACACGGCACCACCGTCTGGCTGGTGGCGGGCGGCGCCTTCGGACCGGAACCGGTCGCGACCGTGCGCGGGCGCTGTACGGGCGGGGTCTGGCTCGACCGTACGGGGCGGCTGCTGGCCCTCGACCGCGAACTGGGCGGCGTGGTCAAGGCCGTGGCCGTCGATCTGGAGCGGGGCGGCGAGGTCAGCCCGTTGCTCCAGATCACCGAGGGAAGCAACGACCGGCTGCTGCTGGCCGACGCCGACAGCGGTCTGCTGCTGATCCGTTCGGACGCGCCGGGCCATGACCGGCTCGGCTGGGGCGTGCTGGGCAGCGCGCGGCCGGTGCGCTTCCCGGAGTGCCTGCGGCCGGCGGACCGCGTGGTCACGCCGTTCGCCGTCCAGCCGGGGCAGGTACTGATGCCCGAGAGCTGCGCGGTCGCGCTGCGGATCGACGGACCGGGCGGGACCTGGGTGGGGACATGGCGGCCGTCGGGCCGGCAACTCCATCAACAGGCCGCGCCGGACGGCTGGTTGGCCGGGGCCGGGCTGTGGTCGCGGGACGGGGTGCTCCAACTGCCGTACGCCACGGGCACGATGCCGTGCGGCGTGGCCCGGCTGGAGGTGCCGCGCGACGTACCGCGGGACGTACCGATGGACACCTGGCAGCCCGCACCGCAGGACGTACGGCCCGAATCGCCCACAGAACCCGCACAACCGGAGGCCGCGGAGGGGAATGGGTCCCCGCGCCCGCCAACTCGCCCCGCGTGCAAGCCGGTTCCCTTGCAGCAGGCACCCCTCACCGGGCGTACGGCCGCCGGATAGGGCTGGTTAGAATTTTGGCGCGGGTCCGGCCGGTCGGTACGGGGACGGTCGGCTCCCGTGTGTCACAAGCAGTGACAGCAGCGAATATCAGCGATTCAACGGGGTGACTTCCCACATGTCTGAAAGCCGAACAGACACGGCCCAGAACCGTCCGCACCAGACGGTCGGCGACCGGGACGACAACGGCCACGGAAAACACCGGGGCGGCGCCGCCGCGACGGACGACTCGCAGGCGTCGGCACACGGACGGCACCGCCGTCCCGGCGACAACTCCGAGGCGGCCTAGGGTCGCCGGGCGGGCCGCGTATACGGCCCGCCCGGCGATCCTCGGCAGGACATTTGTCCCGGCCGAGTCCGTACATGCGCATCTGCCGGGGGCCCACCCGCTCTCCGTAGCGTCGTCGGCATGACAGAGACCAGAGCAACAGAGCGCGCGGTGAGCGTCGAAGGAGCCGTCAAGTCCTTCGGCGCCGTACGCGCGGTGGCCGGCGTCGATCTGGACATGGCGCGCGGCGAGACCATCGCCCTCCTCGGCCGCAACGGCGCGGGCAAGTCCACCACCATCAACCTCCTGCTCGGCCTCGACGAGCCCGACAGCGGCCGCGTCCGCCTCTTCGGCGACACCCCCGAGCGCGCGGTGCGGTCGGGCCGGGTCGGCGCGATGCTCCAGGACGGCGGCCCGGTCCGCCGCGCGACGGTGCGCGAACTCGTCTCGTTCGTCGCGAGCACCTACCCGCACCCGCTGCCCGTCCCCGAGGCCCTGCGCCTCGCCGGGCTCACCGAACTCGCCGCCCGCCGCGTCGACAAGCTCTCCGGCGGCCAGTGGCAGCGCGTCCGCTTCGCGGTCGCCCTGGCGGGCAGCCCCGAGCTGATCGTCCTGGACGAGCCGACGGCGGCGCTCGACGTGCGGGCCAGGCGCGCGTTCTGGGCGTCGATGCGGGCCTACGCCCGCCGGGGCAACACCGTCCTGTTCTCCACGCACCACCTGGAGGAGGCCGACGAGAACGCCGACCGGATCGTCGTCATCGACCACGGCCGGATCGTCGCCGACGGCAGCGGCGAGCGCATCAAGAGGACGGTCGGCGGCGGCCATCTCGTCGCCTTCGACCTGGCGGGGCGCGGCACGGCAGGGCTCGGCACACTGCCGGGCGTCGTGTCGGTGGAGGTACGGGGCGACCGGGCCCGGCTGCGTACGGACAACTCCGACGCGACCGTGATGGCGCTGGTCGGCCTCGGCAGGGTCAGGGGCCTGGAGGTCGCCCACGCCACGCTGGAGGACGCGTTCCTCGCGCTCACCGCGCCGCGGGACGCGAAGTTCACCGCTGCCCAGGACGCGAAGGAGACGGTGTGATGCTCGACTACGTCAGGCTCGAAGTGCGGCGCACACTGCGCGACCCGGGATTCGTGGTCTTCAGCGCCGGGATGCCCGTGCTGATGTATCTGCTGTTCACCAACCTCGGCGCCGCTGAGGACGGCGAAGGCGCCTGGAAGACGATCGCCATGGTCGGCATGGCCGCCTACGGCGCGCTCGGCGCCGCCGTCAGCGTCGGCACGGGCATCGCCGAGGACCGCTCGCTCGGCTGGCTGCGCCAGCTGCGCATCACCCCCATGCGGCCCCGCCAGGTCGTACTCGGCCGCGCGGTCACCAGCTCGGTGACCGTCCTGCCCGCGATCCTGGCGGTCCTGACGGCCGGCGCCCTGGCCAACGGTGTACGGCTCGACGCATGGCAGTGGGTGGTGCTGGTCCTGCTGCTGTGGGTGGGCACGCTGCCGTTCACGCTGTTCGGGATCGGCAACGGCTACCGGCTCTCCGCGCAGACCGCAGGGGTGGTCAACGTGGCCGCTCTGATGGGTCTCGCGGTCATCGGCGGGCTCTGGTTCCCGATCGATGCCTTCCCGGGCTGGCTCCGGGCGGTGGCCGGGTACACGCCCGCCCACGGCTTCGCCGAACTCGGCTGGGCGACGACCGAGGGCCACGCCCCCGGAATCCCGGCGGTCGCGGTACTCCTCGGCTGGCTGGCGGCGTTCGGTTCGTACGCTGTGACGTCCTACCGCAAGTCTGCGAGGACGGCATGAGCGACAGAGCGACCAAGGCACGACGCCGGCAACGGCCGGGCCCGGCCTCCGGCTTCGCCATGCTGCCGTGGCTCCTGCTGGGCCTCGGCTCCTTCTCCAACCTCGTGCAGGGCGAGACCCCCAACCCCTGGTTCGGCGCCATCGGTCTGCTGGTCTTCAACTCCCTCTACATCAGCGTGGTGTTCCGGGCCTTCCACCCAATGGCGCGCAACAGTGCGGCCACCTGGTGGTCGCTCGCCGGGATGGCCGTGCTGACGTTCGGCCTCGGCGGCGCCTACGGCGGCAGCTGGCTGCTGTTCTTCCCGCTGTTCGGACTCGCCTGCGGCACGGTGCTGCGTGGCCGGTCCCTCGTCCTGGTCGGCGCGCCGCTGACGGTGGCGGTCGCGGTCGTCGCGGCGCTCCACGACGGCTGGGGCGCGGTCACCATCGCGTACGGCACGGTCATCTCGATGCTGGTCACCGCGGCGATCCTCGCCCTGTCCGAGACGATCGTGGAGCTGCGAGCCACCCGGCAGGAGCTGGCGCGCTCGGCCGTCGAGGAGGAGCGGCTGCGCTTCTCCCGCGACCTGCACGACCTGCTCGGCCACACCCTGTCCGTGATCGTGGTGAAGTCGGAGGCCGCGCGCAGGCTCGCGCCGCGCGACATGGACGCGGCGCTGGAACAGATCACCGACATCGAGTCCGTCGGCCGGCAGGCGCTGACGGAGATCCGCGAGGCCGTCACCGGCTACCGCGACGGCAGCCTGTCCACCGAGCTGGACCGGGCGCGCTCCGCGCTGACCGCCGCCGGGATCGAGCCCGTCGTACGGCAGTCGGGGCCGCCGCTGGGGCCGCGTACGGAGGCGCTGCTCGGCTGGGTCGTACGGGAGGCCGTCACCAACGCCGTACGGCACAGCGGGGCGACCCGGTGCGAGATCACGGTGAACGGCGCGCCGGAACAGGTCCGGCTGGTGATCGCGGACAACGGTCGCGGCGTACGCTCCGGACCGGCCGTCGATACGGGCGGCGGCAGGGAGACGGACAGCAGGGGGACGGGGCTCAAGGGCCTCACCGAGCGGCTGGCCGCGGCGGGCGGCTCACTCGAAGCGGGACCGGCGCCGAGCGGCGGCTTCCGGGTGACGGCCGTGCTCCCGGTGGATCCCGCGACCGACGGACCCACGACGGCAACAGCCTCACCCGCACCGTCACCCTCACTCACGGAATCGGAGCGACCGGCATGATCAGAGTCCTTCTCGCGGAGGACCAGGGCATGATGCGCGGCGCCCTCGCGCTCCTGCTCGGCATGGAGAGGGACATCGAGGTGGTCGCCCAGGTGTCCACCGGGGACGCCATCGTCGCCACCGCGCTCACCGCACGCCCCGACGTGGCGCTCCTCGACATCGAACTCCCCGGCCGCAGCGGTCTGGACGCCGCCGCCGATCTGCGCGACACGCTCCCCGACTGCCGGGTGCTGATCCTCACCACCTTCGGCAGGCCGGGCTATCTGCGCCGGGCCATGGAGGCGGGGGCCGCCGGGTTCCTGGTCAAGGACGGACCGGTGGAGGAGCTGGCCGAGTCGATCCGGCGGGTGCTCTCGGGGCAGACCGTCGTCGATCCGGCGCTGGCCGCCGCCGCGCTCAGCGCGGGGCCGAGCCCGCTGACCGCGCGTGAACGGGACGCGCTGAACGCCTCCGTGGACGGGGCGACGGTCGCCGACATCGCGGCGAGGCTGCATCTGTCCGAGTCGACCGTACGGAACTACCTCTCGTCGGCGATCGGCAAGACCCACACGCGCAACCGCATGGAGGCCGTACGGGCCGCCCGTCAACAGGGCTGGCTCTGACCGCACCCGGCCCGGCGGGGCGTTACGTGTCGGAGTGGCGCGGCAGCCAGAAGAACATCAGCACGGCCGCCACGAGCAGCAGCCCCGAGCCGGTCCTGAAGGCCAGCGCGTACCCCTCGGTGAGCGCGCCGGGCCCGGTCCCGTGCGACGTCCGCGCCGCCGCGACCGTCGAGAGGACCGCGAGGCCGATGGCCCCGCCCATGGTCCGCGAGGTGTTCACCAGGCCGGAGACGAGGCCGGCCTCGCCGGGTGCGGCGCTCCCCGTCGCGAGGGCGGCGAGCGGTGTCATGGCCAGCCCGGCGCCGGCCATCATCAGGATGCCGGGTCCCAGGATCGTCCTGAGGAAGGTGCCGTCGGCGGTCATCATCGACTGCCAGCCGAATCCGGCGGCGCCCACGAGCGCGCCGAGGACCGCGACGTGCCGGGCGCCGACGCGCCGCATCAGCAGGGGCGCCAGTTTGGAGCCGAGCACGACGCTCAGCGAGCTGGGTATGAGCGCGAGGCCCGCTTCGAGGGGGGTGTAGCCGAGGACGTTCTGGGCGTAGACGGTCATGAAGAACCACATCGCGAACGACGCCGAACCGGTCACCAGCATCCCCGCGTTGGCCGCCGACACCGCCCGTACCCGGAAGAGTCTCAACGGCATCAGCGGCACCTTCGTACGCGCCTCCACCACCAGGAAGGCCGCGAGCAGCAGCAGTCCTCCGAGCAGCGGCACGAGTGTCGCCGCGGCGCCCCAGCCGGCCTGCTCGGTCTGCACGATGCCGTAGGCGACGACGGCGAGACCGCCGGTGACGAGTACGGCGCCCGGCAGGTCCAGCCGGCGCCGCGCCTCCGTGGCCCGGCTCTCCGTCAGCCACAGCACGGCGGCGACAAGGACCAGGGCGCCGGCGGGCACGTTGATCAGCAGCACCCAGCGCCAGGACAGCAGGTCGGTGAGGACGCCGCCGACGAGCCCGCCCGCCGCGCCGCCGCCGGCGCCGACGGCCGCCCAGGTGGCTATGGCCCGCGTCCGGGCCGGTCCGGCGGGGACGGCGGCGGTCAGGATGGTGAGGGTCGCGGGGGCCAGTACGGCGGCGCCGAGCCCCTGCACACCACGGGCGGCGAGCAGTTGCCAGCCCTCTTGCGCGAGACCGCCGGCCAGGGACGCGGCGGTGAAGACACCGAGCCCGGCGAGGAACATCCGCTTGCGCCCGAAGATGTCGGCGGCACGGCCACCGAGGAGCATGAACCCGGCGAAGGCGATCGAGTAGGCGTTGAGCACCCACTGGAGCCCGATGGTGCTGAGGCCGAGGTCGGTGCGCATCGACGGCAGGGCGACGTTCACGACCGAGACGTCGAGGACGACGAGGAACTGCCCGGCGCACGCGGCGAGGATGACGGCCCAGGTACGGGTCGACCGCGAGCCGACGGCGCCGTGCTCGGCCCCGGTCCGGGGCCGGGGATCGGTTTCGGGTGCGGTGTCTGCCGGGACGTGGGCCATGGCGGTAATAGTTACACCCCCACCCCTGCCCCGTACATGGGGATATCGTCGTACCCGGCGGGGCCACAGGACCTAGGGCCCGTCCGGGAAGTAGCGCCTGTGCCCGTGCGCGGCGAGCGCCGGGGTCCCCGGTACACGGGGGGGGCAGGAATACCCGGCCACCAGGAAGCGTTCAGCTCCCATCTACTTAGTGGCCTCAAGCACCCTTTTTGATGGCCTTGCTCACTCTTCGCCTGCCCGGAGGCTTCACCTATGCCACAAGCGACGCCTGACCAGTACGCCGGATCCGGCCCCCTCCCCGGGGCCGTTCCGCGTAAGCGGGGGACCGGCGGTGTCGTCCCCGTACTCGCGTTCGCCGGCATCACCGTCGCCGTCATGCAGACCCTGCTCGTCCCGATCATCAAGGATCTGCCCGCGCTGCTCCGCACCTCGCCCGACAACGCGACGTGGGTCATCACCGCGACTCTCCTCGCCGGTGCGGTGTCCACCCCGATCATGGGGCGGCTCGGCGATCTTTACGGCAAGCGCCGGATGCTGCTCGCGAGTCTCGCCGTCATGGTCGTCGGCTCGCTGGTCTGCGCGTTCACGGACGATCTGACGGTGATGATCGCCGGCCGCGCCCTCCAGGGCTTCGCGATGGGCGCCATACCCCTGGGCATCGGCATCATGCGCGACGAGCTGCCCCGCGAGAAGCTCGGCTCGGCGATGGCGCTGATGAGTTCGTCGATCGGTGTGGGCGGCGGACTCGCCCTGCCCGCCGCCGCGTTCGTCGCCCAGCACGCCGACTGGCACACGCTGTTCTTCGGCGCCGCCGGGCTCGGCGTGGTGTCGATGGTGCTGACCGTCCTCGTCGTACCGGAGAGTTCGGTCCGGGCCGGCGGCACGTTCGACTGGTTCGGCGCGCTCGGACTCTCCGCGGGCCTCGTCGCCCTGCTGCTGCCGGTCACCAAGGGCAGCACCTGGGGCTGGACCTCGGCCACGACGCTCGGGCTGTTCGGTGCGGCCGTCGTGATCCTCGGCCTGTGGGGCTGGATGGAGCTGCGGCTGAAGGCCCCGCTCGTGGACCTGCGCACCAGCGCGCGCCGCGAGGTGCTGCTGACCAACCTCGTCTCGGTGATGGTCGGCGTCGCGTTCTACGCGGTGTCGCTGATCCTTCCGCAGCTGCTCCAGCTCCCCACCTCCACCGGTTACGGCCTCGGCCAGTCGATGGTGGTCGCGGGCCTGTGCGTCGCCCCGCTCGGTCTGACGATGATGTTCGTCGCGCCGGTGTACGCCCGGATCTCGGCGCGGCGCGGCCCCAAGGTCTCGCTGATGATCGGCATGGCCGTCATCGCGATCGGCTACGGCGCGGGGCTGCTCATGATGAGCGCCGCCTGGCAGACCGTCGTGATCTCGGTGATCCTCGGCGCGGGCATCGGTCTCGCGTACTCCTCGCTGCCCGCCCTGATCGTCGGGGCGGTCGACCCGAAGGAGACCGGCGCGGCCAACGGGCTGAACACGCTGGCGCGTTCGATCGGTACGTCGGTCTCCAGCGCCGTCATCGGGATGGTGCTGGCGCGTACGGCGATCGGTACGGGTCCCACGGCGGTGCCCAGCCTGCACGGCTTCCGCATCTCGTTCGTGATCGCCACCGTCGCCGTGCTCGGTGGTCTGGCGCTGGCGGCGTTCCTGCCGTCCCACAAGGCGTCGGCCCGGACCGAGTTGCTGGCGAGCAGCGAGGACGACGTCGCCGCGCGCGACCTCCGGGGTTTCCACGGCCGGGTGCTCGACGCCGACGGCGTGCCCGTCTCGCGGGCGAACGTCACGCTGATCGACCCCGGGGGCCGTCAGGCGGGTCTCACCACGGCGGACGACGAGGGCCGGTACACGCTCGCGGCCCCGGCGGCCGGCCGGTACGTCCTGGCGGGCTCGGCCACGGGCCACGCCCCGTACGCCCACCCGGTGACGTATCTCGGCGGGGCTGTCGCGGTGGAGGTGGACCTGGTCCTGGCGCCGCGGGCCGCGGTGCGCTCGTAGTAAGGCGTACGGGAACATGGCCGTACTACGACCGCACCAAGCGCCCCGCAGGAGGACCGCATGACCGCCGGGACCGCCCCCACCCCCTCCCCCGACGTCCTCGCCGCCTTCGAGTCCGCCAAGGGCTTCATGCCGACCGGTGAAGGTCTCGCGCTGTACGCCGCCGCCACCGAGGCCGCCGCTCTCGGGCTGCCGCTGCTCGAAGTCGGCACGTACTGCGGCCGTTCCACGATCCTGCTCGCCTACGCCGCCCGCGCCGCCGGTGTCACCGCGCTCACCGTCGACCACCACCGCGGCAGCGAGGAGCAGCAGCCCGGCTGGGAGTACCACGACCCGTCGGTCGTGGACCCCGAGGTCGGCCGGATGGACACCCTGCCGTCCTTCCGCCGCACGCTGCACGCGGCCGGTCTCGAAGACCATGTCGTGGCGCTCGTCGGACGCTCCCCGCAGGTAGCCGCCGTCTGGGGCGGCCGGCTGGGTCTGGTGTTCATCGACGGCGGCCACACCGACGAGCACGCGAACGGCGACTACGAGGGCTGGGCACCGCATCTCGCCGAGGGCGGGCTGCTGATCGTCCACGACGTGTTCCCCGACCCGGCGGACGGCGGACAGGCGCCGTACCGCGTGTGGCTGCGGGCCCTGGCGTCCGGCGCGTTCGCCGAGGTCTCGACGCACGAGTCTCTGCGAGTCCTGCGACGTACCGGCGCCGGAACCTGACGCTCCGTCCCGCACGGACTAGCATCGCCGGGTGTCGTACGACGAAAGCCACTCCCCCGCCCCGCGCCGCCGGATCCCGCGGAGCACCCTCGTCCTCACGATCGGGGCCCTGGTGCCCGGCGCCTTCGCCGGGTGGATGATCTGGCAGACCACCGGCGGGTCCGACGACGAGCCCTCCGCCCGTGCCGCGAGCACATCCGCCGCCGCCGAGCGCCCCGGCTCCCCCGGCCCCGAGCCGAGGACGTCCCCGTCCACCTCGAAGTCGCCGCCGGCATCCCCGTCGAAGTCCGGGCCGGGCGACGACGGGGCGCCGGGGGACGCCCGTCCCGTTCCCGGCGAGGGGCCGCTCGCCGGACGGATCGTCGTCATCGACCCCGGCCACAACCCGGGCAACTTCAAGCACACCACCGAGATCAACAAGCTCGTGGACATCGGAACCAACCGCAAGGAATGCGACACCACGGGCACCTCGGGCAACACCGGTTACACAGAGGCCGAATTCACCGCCGATGTTTCACAGCGCCTCCGCACTCTCCTCCGTAAAGAGGGCGCGACGGTGAAACTCACACACGAGAACGACCGCCCGTGGGGACCGTGTGTGGACGAGCGCGCGGAAATCGGCAACAAGGCCGGTGCCGATGCCGTGATCTCCATCCACGCGGACGGCTCGGCCGTCGGCAACCGCGGCTTCCATGTCATCCTCCCCGCACTGGTGAAGTCGGGCGGGGCGGACACCACAAAGATCGTGGGACCCTCGCGCGATCTCGGCGAACGCATCGCGGGCAATTTCGTACGCGCGACCGGAAGCGCTCCCTCCAATTACGTCGGCGGGGGCACGGGACTTGATGTCCGCGACGACCTCGGCGGACTGAATCTGTCGACCGTGCCCAAGGTCTTCGTCGAGTGCGGCAACATGCGTGACGCCAAGGACATCGCCCTTCTGACGGACGCCGACTGGCGCCAGAAGGCGGCGCGGGGAATGGCCGACGGCATCAGCGGTTTCCTGAAGCGATAGCGGCACGCCGGAAACAGCGGACGGGGACAACTGGCGGTAACGCGTGGGGAACACCGCCCGAACAGCCGGAAACGGCAACGGATTCACAACGAAAAGACCGCGATCGATTCTTCGGCGCGCACTCCCGCAACCGTTGGAGTGCTTGCCGTTGTCCTCTCATGAGGTGGCCCGGAACCGAGAAGACGACCCGCTCGGGCAGACGGTAGATTCATCCGTACGATAGGGAGCCGCCCCCGAGCTTCGCACTTCGCACCGTCGCCCTCGCGCCGGTCGCGACCGCCCGACGAGACGATCTACGAAGGACTCTTCACGTGAACATCCGCTCCCTCACTCGAGGCGATGGCATGGTGATCGGAGCAGCGGTGGTGCTGTTCATCGCCTCGTTCCTCGACCTGATCGGTATCGACTGCCCGCAGGGCGTCGACTGCTCGAACTTCAGCTCGAACGCCTGGGACGAACTCGGTCTTCTGATGAGCATGTTCATCGCCGGAATCATCGGTGCTGCGCTCATCGTCGTCGGACGCGCCATGCCGGGCCGCAAGGTGGCCGGTCTGGACCTCGGTCAGTTCGGTGTCGCCCTGACCGTGTTCGCGCTGTGGACGGCGTTCTGGAACATCATCGACGCGGACAACGCGGGCGCGGGCATGATCCTCGGCCTGCTCTCCACCATCGTTCTCGCCGCGGGCGCACTCGCCACCCCGCTCGTTCCCGCCCTCAAGGCGCCTCTCGTCGGCGCCCCGAAGCCGCAGGTCGCTTCGCCGTACGGCCAGCCGGGCCACCCCGGCCAGGGCTACGGCTACCCGGGCGCCCAGCAGGGGCCGTACGGTGGCCAGCCGGGTCAGCCGCAGCCCGCGTACGGCGGCCCCCAGCCGGGTCAGCCCGGTCCCGGGCAGCCCTCGCAGGGCGGACAGCCGGGGGCTCCGGGTCGGCAGGACGGCGCGCCCGCCGCTGACTTCGAGCCGTTCTGGTTCGCCGTGCCGGTCGCCCGTCCCCTGTACGGCGAGGACGGCTCGCCGTCCCCGATCGCGGAACTCGCTCCCGGTACTTGGTACTTGGCCGTCGAGCAGCGTGGTCCGGGTCTCATCGCCCAGACGCAGGACGGCCGTCGCGGTCTGCTCCAGGACACGACCGGCATCCAGCGCGGCTGAGCGACACGCACACCGCCGACGGCCCCCCGCCCCTACCGGGCGGGGGGCCGTCGGCGTTTACCAGACAGAGCATGTGGGCCGGGTAAGGGTTTCACCCGCCCGGAAGCGGCAACACGGTCGTCATGGCCTCACGTCAACGCAGTGGAAGCAGCGCAGCAGCCACGATCCTCATAGTGATCGCGGATGTCATGGCCTTCATCTTGGGCCTGTGGATTTTGATGTACCTGCTGGACGCCAACCGCGCCAACGACCTGGTGAACTTCATCCAGGACGCGGCACGCTGGCTCGCCGGCTGGTCCTACGACCTGTTCACCTTCGACGAGGCATGGGCACGGGTGGTGTGCGGTTACGGTCTCGCGGCCGTGGTCTACCTGTTCATCGGCCACGGACTGGCCGGCCGGATCCGCCGGGTCTGACGCACCGTCAGAATTCGGCCTCAGCCGACCCGTCCGCAGCAGTCCGGCTCAAGTCCGGACGGCAGCCTCTCACCGCTGAATACCGCCGTGGTCGCCTCGTCCCCCCCGAGCGCGGCCACGGCCAGCAGCAGTGACGCCGCCGTCCAGCTCGTCAACTCCTCGGGCCAGACGGCCTTCTCACCCTCGAAGACATAGCCCGTCCAGTACAGTCCACCGTCCGCGCGCAGATGCCCGATGGACTGGAGTACGTCCAGCGCCCGGTCCGACTCGCCCACCACCCAGAGCGCCAGGGCGAGTTCGCAGCTCTCACCGCCGGTCACCCACGGGTTGGGCAGTACGCAGCGCACCCCGAGTTCCGGGACGACGAAGCGGTCCCAGCCCTCCTCGATGCGGGCCTTGGCCTGCGGTCCGGTCATCGCGCCGCCGAGGACCGGGTAGTACCAGTCCATCGAGTAGCGGCTCTTGTCGAGGAAGCGTTCGGGGTGCTCGCGGATCGCGTGCGCCAGCGATCCGGCCGCCAACTCCCAGTCGGGCTGCGCCTCTTCGCGCTCCTCGGCGATGGCGAGCGCGCAGCGCAGCGCCTGGTGCACGGACGAACTGCCTGTCAGCAGCGCGTCGTCGACGGCGGTGCCGTCGGCCTCGCGCTTCCAGCCGATCTGCCCGCCGGGCCGCTGGAGCGCCAGGACGAACTCGACGGCGGAGTGCACGACGGGCCACATCCGGTCGAGGAACGCCTCGTCGCCGGTGGCCAGATAGTGGTGCCAGACCCCGACGGCGGGATACGCGCAGAAGTTGCTCTCCCGGCTCAGGTCGGTGGGCCGGGCGGCCTCGCCGTCGTCGTAGGCGGCGTACCAGGACCCGTCCTCGTTCTGATGCCGCGCCAGCCACTCGTACGCGCGCGCCGCGGCCTCGTGTTCGCCGGACGCGTCGAGCGCCATGGCGGCCTCGGTGTGGTCCCACGGGTCGAGGTGGTGGCCACGGAACCAGGGGATGGCACCGTCGGAACGCTGCACGGCGAGGATGCCGGCGACGGTCTCGTCCGCCTGATCCACCGTCAGGACACCGGGCAGGACGAGGTGTTCGGTGCGGTCGGGGCCGCGACCGGGCAACGTCACTTGCCCTCCGCCGTGGGCAGGTGCGGCTTGGTGGCGTAGGCGACGAAGCTCTTGCCGACGACCGGGTTGAGCAGTTGCTCGGCGAAGCGGGTCGCGAAGGGCTTCTTCATGATGTCCCAGACGAGCAGCTTGTGGTAAGCGCGGACGGGCAGCGCCTGGTCGTTGTCCACGCCGAAGGCGCACTTGAGCCACCAGTACGGCGAGTGCAGGGCGTGCGCGTGATGCGTGCCGTACGGCCTGAGCCCGGCCTCCCGCATCCGGTCGAGCAGTTCGTCGGCCTTGTAGATGCGGATATGGCCGCCCTCGACCTCGTGGTACGCGTCGGAGAGTGTCCAGCAGACCTTCTCGGGGCCGTACCGGGGCACGGTCACGGCGATCCGGCCGCCGGGCCGCAGGACGCGGACCATCTCGGCGAGTACGCCCTTGTCGTCGGGGATGTGCTCCATGACCTCGGAGATGATCACGACGTCGAAGGACTCGTCGGGGAAGGGGAGGTTCAGCGCGTCCCCCTCCATCGCGGTGGCGGTGGCGCCGGACGGCGCCTCACCTTCCTCCTTCATCGCGGCGAACCACGTGGCGACCTCGCGGATCTCCGCACCGTTCCGGTCGAGGGCCACGACCTGGGCGCCGCGCCGGTAGCACTCGAAGGCGTGCCGGCCCGCGCCGCACCCCAGATCGAGCACCCGGTCGCCGGCGGCGAGCGGGAAACGGGAGAAGTCCACGGTCAGCACGGGTTCCTGCTTTCGCGGTCGGGGTGCGGGGTCGGATACAAGGGTCGGATACAAGGTCGGAGTACGCGGCGGGCTACGAATCCGTCGGACGGCCGGACCGACGGCCGGACCGACGGCCGGACGGACAGTTGGCCGGTCAGGGCTTCGCTGGACAGGGCTTGGCCGGACAGGGCGAAGGACACCGGGATGAGGCTGCGTCCCCCATCAGCGTGCCGCCCCCGCGCGGGCGGCGACGGCCGCGCGGTACGACTCGACGGTGCCCTCGGCGGCGCGCGCCCAGGTGAACCGGCTCAGCACCCGCTCACGTCCCGCGGCTCCCAGCCGCTCGCGCAACTCCCGGTCGTGGAACAGTCTGTTGAGCGCGCCGGCCAGCGCGTCCGCGTCGCCGGGCGGCACGGCCAGACAGGTCTCGCCGTCGGCCCCCGCGACCTCGGGGATCGCGCCGCCGGTGGTGGCGACCAGTGGGGTGCCGGTGGCCATGGCCTCGGCGGCGGGCAGCGAGAACCCCTCGTACAGGGACGGCACACAGGCGATCTGCGCGCCGCGCACGAGATCGACCAGTTCGGCGTCGGAGATGCCCTTGACGAACTGGACGGCGTCGCCGAGACCGTACTTCTCGATGGCCCGGTAGACCGGCCCGTCCTCGGCGCGCTTGCCGACCACGACGAGATGCGCGTGTGGATTCTCCGTGCGGAGCTTGGCCAGCGCCTCGACGAGATGGATCAGACCCTTGAGCGGCACGTCGGCGCTGGAGGTGGTGACGATGCGGCCCGGTATCTCCGGTACGGCGGGGTCCGGCGAGAACAGGCCGGTGTCGGCGCCGATATGGACGACCCCTATGCGGTCGGGCCGTACCCCGAGGTGGTCGGTGATCTCCTGCTTCGAGCTCCCGGAGACGGTGACCACGGCGGGCAGCCGGCGCGCGACGCGCTTCTGCATACGGGTGAAGCCGTACCAGCGGCGTACGGAGGCGCGGGCGCGCCACCCGTCGGCGGCGTCGATCTCCAACCGCCGGTCGACGGTGATGGGGTGATGGATGGTGGTGACGAGGGGGGCGCCGAGGTCGCCGAGGAGCCCGTAGCCGAGCGTCTGGTTGTCGTGCACGACGTCGAACTCGCCCCGGCGGGCGGCCAGATGACGGCGGGCCCGCAGCGAGAAGGTCAGCGGCTCGGGAAAGCCGCCGGTCCACATGGTGGCGACTTCGAGGGTGTCGATCCAGTCGCGGTACTCGCCGCGCTTCGGTGTCCGGAACGGGTCGGGCTGCCGGTAGAGGTCGAGACTGCCGAGTTCGGTGAGCGGGACGCCCTCGTCGAGTACGGGGTAGGGCTGGGCGCCGATGACCTCGACGCTGTGCCCGAGGCGGGCCAGCTCGCGCGAGAGGTGTCGTACGTAGACGCCCTGGCCGCCGCAGAAGGGGTTGCCCTTGTAGGTGAGGAGCGCGATGCGCAGCGGCCGGTCCGGCGCACCGGAGGTGGCTGCGGGCGTCGCGGGGGTACCCGCCTCTATGGCCTCAGCGGTCACTCTCGGCCCTCACTTCTCACTTCACTTTCACCGGAGCGTAACCGCTCGCGTCAATCCGGAACAAGTTCCCGTCGGGGGACGGTCGGGTGGACGGGAGGACACCGGAAGTCTCGAATCTACCGGCAGGTAGCGACGCGCAGAGGGGCGGCCGGGGGTGATTCGCGCCACGACCGGCCCGTGCGGCGCTGCCGGACACGGCGGGGCGGCACGGTTTCTGACGGAGCGTCAGGAAGCGTCCGCCGCCGGGCGGCGGCCGGGTCGGCCCACCCCGACCGGCCATTGGGGACGAATCCGACATCCGGCCGGGGTCGCCGAGGTCGCTCACGGAGTCGGCGGCGGCGTCCCGGGCGGCCGAAAAGGGGCCGGTAGAGTGAGCGCGTCGTCATCATGCCCGTACGGGGGGAAGCCGGTGCGAATCCGGCGCTGACCCGCAACCGTGAGCCGCCCTCGCGGGCGGCGAGTCGGACCACCCCGGACGTGGACGTGACCGGCTCGCGCCACCGGAACCGCCGGTGGCCGGCACCGTCGAGGCATACGGAGCCGGAGCCTGGTGCCTCAGCGTGCCTGCCCGGTTCCCGCGTTCCCGCATTCCGCATTCCGCATTCCGCATTCCGCAGGAGAGGCTCCACCCGCCATGATCACCGTTCGCCGCCGCGCGGCGCGCAGCGCAGCCGCGTGCGCCGCATTCGCCGTCCTGTGCGTGGCCGCCGTCCCCTCCGCGGCCTCCGCCGCCGCCCCGGCCGACGCCTCCGCCTCCACCGACGAGCGGGCTCCCGCCGCACCCCCGGTCGAACTCCCCGCCGGGATGTACGGCACCACGGACCCGACCTACGACGGCGTCTGGCGGCAGTCCCTCGCGATGCTGGCGCAGCGCGCCGTGAACGTCATGCCCGCCAAGTCCGCCGTCAAGTGGCTGCTCGGCCAGCAGTGCGACAGCGGTGCCTTCCCGGCGTACCGCCCCGCTCCCACGAAGCCGTGCGACGCGACGACGGTCGTCGACACCAACTCGACCGCCGCGGCCGTACAGACACTGGCCGCCCTCGCCAAGTACCCCGACGCCATGAACAACGGCATGAGCTGGCTCGCCTCCGCGCAGAACAAGGACGGCGGCTGGGGCTACAGCGCGGGCGCCCCCAGCGACGCCAACTCCACGGCGCTGGTGATAGGAGCACTGGCCGCGGGCGGTGCCCCGGTGGGCAAGAGGGTGTCGACGGACGGACGGTCCCCGTACCAGGCGCTGATCGGCTTCGCGATCCCCTGCGACGCGAAGGAGGGCGGCGGCGCGTTCGGCTACCAGCCGGACACGTCCGGCAAGCTACTCCCCAACGCCGATGCCACGGCCGCCGGTCTGCTCGGCGGGGTCGGGAAGCGGATGGTCACGACGGGCGTCGAGCCCGGCCCGGCGCCCGACTGCCAGGACCTGCACCCGCTCACGCCGGAGCGCGCGGCGCGCAACGGCGCGGCGTATCTGGTGAAGGCGCTCGCCGGGACCGGTCATCTCGACCAGCCGCCCATGCCCGGTGCCGAGGACTCGGCGCCGCTGCCCGACTACGGCAACACGGCGGACGCGGTCGTCGCGCTGACGACGGCGGGGTACGGCGATCAGGCCGCGGCCTCGATGAAGTGGCTGGAGAAGAACGCGGCCGGCTGGGCGAAGCAGAACGGCCCCGCCGCGTACGCCCAGTTGATCTTCGCCGCGCATACGACGAGCACCGATCCGCGTACGTTCGGCGGCACCGATCTGGTCAAGGCGCTCAACGCGACGGGGCCGGCGCCCAAGTGGATCGGGCCCAAGCCGTTGACGACCGCCGAGCAGCAGAAGGTGCTGTCGGACCAGAAGGAGGAGAGGAGCAGCATGTCCGGGAACCTGTGGACAATCGCCATCGGGCTCGTCGCCGCGTTCGCGATCCGGACGCTGTTCGTCATGCGGGCGAAGCGGCGCCGGTCATGAGGCGAGTCGTCTCCCTCGTCGCCGTCCTGTTCGCGTTCACCGGAGCGCTGACGGTGCCGGGCACGGGGACGGCCCACGCGGCCGGCTACCGCTACTGGTCGTTCTGGGAGAGCGACGGCTCGGCGTGGACGTACGCCACGCAGGGACCGGCCCTGGCCCGCCCCGCCGACGGCGCGGTCAACGGTTTCCGCTTCGCGGTCAGCGCGGACAGCCAGGACGCGGCGAAGCCACGCGAGACACCGGACTTCGCCGCCGTCTGCGGGTCCACGCCCGCGAAGTCCGGCGGCAAGCGCGTCGCGGTGGTCGTCGACCCGGGCACGGCGGCGGACGCACCGGACGGCGAGAAGCCACCGGCGCCGCGCGCCGCGTGCGCGCGGGTGGGCGCGGAGGCGACGAGCGCGGACGCGCTGGCGGCGGTGGCGAAGCCGCTGCGCTACAACAGCGAAGCGCTGCTGTGCGGGATCACGGGCTACCCGAAGTCGGGCTGCGGCGAACAGATCTCGGGCGACGCCCCGGCCCCGGCCCCCACGGCTTCCCGCGCCACGGGCGGCCTCCAGAAGGACGACAAGGCCGACGAGACCGACGAGGCCGGCGGAGACACTCCGTCGGTCGGCATCTTCGCCGGAGCCGCGGCAGTACTCACCCTCGCCACGGCCGCCGTCTGGCAGGCCCGCCGTCGCCGCGCCTGACCGGGCCGCGGGCGGACGCCGCGCTCGCGGGGCGGGTTCACCACCGGGGCCGGAAGCGGCCTCGGGCGCGGACCGGACCACGGCCGACGGCGAGGGCGAGGGCGAGGCGCCTACGGGGCCGGACGCGGTGTCGCCCACGAACGCGACTGCCGGTGGCAACTCAGGCGCGCCAACCGGCGCCTACACCGGAACGCATCCCGCCCCGGAACACGCCACCAAGACGGACACAGACACGGGCACCGAAACGCATCCCCCTACGGGCCGCGCCACCGAGGCGGGCACGAGCACGGCCACCAACAACCCCACCGACCCCACCCCGGACACACCGACAAGCACGGGCACAGCCTCGAACCCGGACCCCGGACGCGCCGCCGAAGCAGGCACCCCCGCCGACCCGCACTCACGCGTGCCAACCGGCGCCTACACCGGAACGCATCCCGCCCCGGAACACGCCACCGAGACGGGCACGAGCACGGCCACCAACAACCCCACCGACCCCACCCCGGGCACACCGACAAGCACGGGCACAGCCCCGAACCCGGGCCCCGGACGCGCCGCCGGGCCGACCCCGAGACGGCCCGCCCAGGCGGGCACGGGGCGGGGCGGCCGGGGCGGTGGGGGTTTCCTTCGTGCGCCCCGGGCCACCCGGAGCAACGCCCTGCACGCCGGGGCCTGGTGGCTGTGGGCGCTCGGGTTGGCCGTGGCCGCTTCGCGGACCACCAATCCGCTGCTCCTCGGGCTCCTCGTCGGCGTGGCCGGATACGTCGTCGCCGCCCGGCGGACCGACGCGCCGTGGGCCCGCTCCTACGGGGCCTTCGTCAAGCTCGGGCTCGCCGTCATCGTCGTGCGGCTCGTCTTCTCCGCCTTCCTCGGCTCACCGATCCCCGGCTCGCATCTGATCGTCACCCTGCCCGAACTGCCCCTGCCCGACTGGGCGAAGGGCATCC
The DNA here is from genome assembly GCF_040560175.1 of Streptomyces panacea. Lineage (NCBI taxonomy): Bacteria > Bacillati > Actinomycetota > Actinomycetes > Kitasatosporales > Streptomycetaceae > Streptomyces > Streptomyces panacea. The sequence goes on along the minus strand of NZ_JARJHW010000029.1, from coordinate 2,512 downwards.
GGATCGGGGGCCGGGTGACGGCCGAGCAGCTGGTGTTCGCCCTGTACGACGGCGCCAAGCTCGCCACGCTCCTCATCTGCGTGGGCGCGGCGAACGCGCTCGCCAACCCGGCCAGGCTGCTCAAGTCCCTGCCGGGCGCGCTGTACGAGGCGGGTGTCGCCGTCGTCGTCGCCATGACCTTCGCGCCGAACATGGTCGCCGACGTCCTGCGCCTGCGCACCGCCCGCCGGCTGCGCGGCCGGCCGGCCGGCGGGGTGAGGGCCGTCCTCCAGATCGGACTGCCCGTCCTGGAAGGCGCGTTGGAGCGGTCCGTCGCCGTCGCCGCTTCGATGGACGCGCGTGGATACGGCCGGACGGCCGCCGTACCCCCCGCGGTTCGCCACACCACCACCGTGCTCACGCTCGGCGGTCTCCTCGGCGTCTGCGCGGGCACGTACGGGCTCCTCGCCGCCGAAGGCGCCGTCTACGGCCTGCCCCTCCTCGGTATCGGGCTCCTCGCCGCGCTCGCCGGTCTGCGGCTCGGCGGGCGCCGTTCGGTCCGTACGCGCTACCGCCCCGACCTGTGGGGCGTCAGGGCCTGGCTCGTCGCGGGATCCGGCGCGGCCGTCGCCGCGCTGATGATCCGGGCGAGCGCGTACGACCCGGAGGGGCTGCACCCCGGCGTCGTACCGCTCGTGACACCCGGTCTGCCGCTCTGGCCCGCCGCGGGCATCCTGCTCGGCCTGCTCCCGGCCTTCGTCGCACCCCAGCCTTCCCCCCATACTCCCAAGGAGAAGACCCGGTGATCCGGTTCGAGCGGGTGTCGGTGACCTACGCCGACGCGCCGGCCCCCGCCCTCGGCGCATCGCGGGGGGTGGATCTCACCGTCCCCGAGGGCGAGTTGGTGCTGGTCGTCGGCCCCTCCGGCGTCGGCAAGTCCACCCTGCTGGGCGCGGTGTCCGGCCTCGTCCCGCACTTCACCGGCGGCAGGCTGCGCGGCCGGGTCACCGTCGACGGCCGCGACACCCGCACCCACAAGCCGCGCGAACTCGCCGATCTCGTCGGCACGGTGGGCCAGGACCCGCTCGCCCACTTCGTCACCGACACGGTCGAGGACGAACTGGCCTACGGCATGGAGTCGTTGGGCCTGGCCCCCGACGTGATGCGGCGCCGCGTGGAGGAGACCCTGGACCTGCTCGGCCTGGCCGAGCTGCGCGACCGCCCGATCGCTACCCTCTCCGGCGGCCAGCAACAGCGCGTCGCGATCGGCTCGGTGCTCACACCGCACCCCAAGGTGCTGGTCCTGGACGAGCCGACGTCCGCGCTCGACCCGGCGGCGGCCGAGGAAGTACTGGCCGTGCTGCAACGCCTCGTGCACGACCTGGGGACGACCGTGCTGCTGGCCGAGCACCGGCTGGAGCGGGTCGTGCAGTACGCGGACCAGGTCATCCTCCTCCCCGGCCCCGGCGAGGCGCCGGTCGTCGGCGGGCCTGAGCGGATCATGGCCGTCTCCCCCGTGTGCCCGCCGGTGGTGGCGCTCGGCAGGCTGGCCGGCTGGGACCCGCTGCCGCTGTCCGTACGGGACGCCCGCCGCGGGGCGGGCGGCCTGCGCGCCCAACTCGCCGCAGCGGGGCCCCCGTCGGCGGGCGAACCGGTCGCGGGAACCACCGTGCCGCCGTCCCGGCCCGGCACTGCCCGTACCGCGTTCGGCCGCCTGCTGCACCGCCGGCCGCCGGAACCCCGACCGCCGGGCACCGAGGTCGCGTCGGTCACCCGGCTCGGCGTGCGGCGCGGCCGGATCGAGGCGCTGCGCGGTATCGACCTCACCGTCACCCCCGGCGAGACCGTCGCGCTCATGGGCCGTAACGGCGCGGGCAAGTCCACCCTGCTCGCCACCCTCGTCGGCATGGTCGAGCCCTCGTCGGGATCCGTCACCGTCGGCGGGCACACCCCGCACCGTACGCATCCGCGCGAGCTGATCCGCCAGGTCGGGCTCGTCCCGCAGGAGCCGCGCGACCTGCTGTACGCGGACACGGTCGCCGCCGAGTGCGCGGCGGCGGACACCGACGCGGGTGCCGCGCCCGGCAGTTGCCGCGCGCTGGTCGACGAGCTGCTGCCGCACGTGCCCGACGGGACACACCCGCGTGATCTGTCGGAGGGGCAGCGGCTGGCCCTGGCGCTGGCGATCGTACTGACGGGCCGGCCCCCGCTGCTGCTCCTGGACGAGCCGACGCGCGGTCTCGACTACGCGGCGAAGGCCCGTCTCGTGGACGTGTTGCGCGCGCTCGCCGCCGAGGGGCACGCGATCGTGCTGGCCACCCACGATGTGGAGCTGGCCGCCGAACTCGCGCTTCGGGTGGTGATCCTGGCCGACGGCGAGATCGTCGCCGACGGGCCGACGGCCCAAGTGGTCGTCTCCTCACCGGCGTTCGCACCGCAGGTCGCGAAGATCCTGGCGCCGCAGGAGTGGCTGACGGTCTCTCAGGTCCGACGCGCGCTCGCCGCCGTCACGAAGGATCCGGCATGAGCGCCC
>NZ_JARJHW010000289.1:0-5729 GCF_040560175.1 Streptomyces panacea | reverse complement strand
GCGGCACCTCGCCGCGTTGTCGGAGTCGGCCGAGTACGCCCGGTACGAGGCCGGTCCTCCGCCTTGCGATGTACCGCACCAGACGCCGCGGGCCCCGCCCTGCGGGCGGACGGCGCTACTTCGAAGACACGACCTAGTTCCTCCTCCGCGACGCACCGCACCACACGCCGCAGGCCGGGCGGGACTTCGCCGACACGCCCCGGGGTCACGACACCCCGTCGCCACCCGTCAGGTCCGGCATCTCCGCCGCCACGCGCAGTCTGCCGAACTCCTCCGCCATCGTCCGCGCCGTCCAGTGCGCGTTCAGACCGCTCGGGTTGGGCAGTGCCCAGATCCGGGTCGTGCCGATCGTTCTCGTCTGCGGGCCGATCACCGCGCGCCGGTCGTCGAAGGCCGTGCGGTACGCGGTGATGCCCACGACCGCCAGCCAGCGGGGCCGTAGCCGCTCCACCCTCGCCACCAGGAGCCGGCCGCCCTCGCGGAACTCCTCGTCGCTCAGCTCGTCGGCCCGCGCCGTCGCCCGTGCCACGACGTTGGTGATGCCGAGGCCGTAGCCGGGCAACTCGCCCTGCTCCGACGGCGCCAACTGCCGCGGGGTGAAGCCCGAGAGCCGCAGCACCGGCCAGAAGCGGTTGCCCGGCCGGGCGAAGTGGTGGCCCGTCGCCGCCGACATCAGGCCGGGGTTGATGCCGCAGAAGAGCACACCCAGATCCGCCGCGGCCACGTCGGGAATGACGCGGCCGCGGGCGGCGGCAAGCTCCTCCGGCTTCATCTCGCCGGCGTCAGAGGATCGACCCGGGCGTGTATCCGGCGGCCTCGGGGTGCCGCTTCACGATCTCCTCGATCCGGGCGACCACCGCCGCGACCTGGTCTCCCGCCGCACCGGTGAACGACAGCTTGTCGGCCATCAAGACGTCCAACTGGCCCCGGTCCAGCGGCATCCGCTCGTCGGACGCGAGCTTGTCCAGCAGTTCGTTGCGCTCCGCGCCCCGCTCCCGCATCGCGAGCGCGGAGGCGACGGCGTGCTCCTTGATGACCTCGTGCGCGGCCTCCCGGCCGACCCCCGCGCGTACGGCGGCCATCAGGACCTTCGTCGTCGCCAGGAACGGGAGGTAGCGGTCCAGCTCGCGGGCGACGACCGCCGGGAACGCCCCGAACTCGTCGAGCACCGTCAGGAACGTCTCCAGCAGCCCGTCGAACGCGAAGAACGCGTCCGGCAGCGCCACCCGCCGTACGACGGAGCACGACACGTCGCCCTCGTTCCACTGGTCGCCCGCCAGCTCGCCCGTCATCGACGCGTAGCCGCGCAGGATCACCATCAGCCCGTTGACGCGCTCGCAGGAGCGGGTGTTCATCTTGTGCGGCATCGCGGACGAGCCGACCTGGCCCGGCTTGAAGCCCTCGGTGACCAGTTCGTGCCCGGCCATCAGCCGGATCGTCTTCGCCACCGACGAGGGACCGGCGGCCAGTTGCACCAGCGCGGTCACCACGTCGTAGTCCAGCGAACGCGGATACACCTGGCCGACCGAGACGAACGCGTGGCCGAAGCCCAGATGCCCCGCGATCCGGCCCTCCAGGTCCGCGAGCTTCGCCGTGTCACCGCCGAGCAGGTCCAGCATGTCCTGCGCCGTGCCGACCGGGCCCTTGATGCCGCGCAGCGGATAGCGGGCGAGCAGGTCCTCAAGACGGCCGTACGCGACCAGCAACTCGTCCGCGGCCGTCGCGAAACGCTTGCCGAGGGTCGTCGCCTGCGCGGCGACGTTGTGCGAGCGGCCCGCCATGACCAGCTCCGCGTACTCCCCGGAGAGCTTCCCCAGGCGCGCGAGCACCGCCACCGTGCGGTCGCGCATCAGCTCCAGCGAGAGCCGGACCTGCAACTGCTCGACGTTCTCCGTCAGATCCCGCGACGTCATGCCCTTGTGGACCTGCTCATGACCGGCGAGCGCGTTGAACTCCTCGATCCGCGCCTTCACGTCGTGGCGGGTGACCTTCTCGCGCTCGGCGATCGACGCCAGGTCGACCTGGTCGAGCACCCGCTCGTAGTCGGCGAGCGCGGATTCGGGCACCTCGATGCCGAGATCCCGCTGGGCCCGCAGCACGGCGAGCCACAGCTGCCGCTCCAGCCTCACCTTCTGCTCGGGGGACCAGAGCACGGCCAGCTCCGCCGAGGCGTAGCGGCCGGCGAGGACGTTGGGGATACGGGGCTTCACAGACGCAGCAGTCACGTGAGCGGATTCTACTTGGCGGTTCCCGCAGGTCCGAGCCGCGCCCGCGTTCGTACGTTGCTACAGAGGGCGCCCGGGTGCCCTACGCCTGTTCGTGCCGCGCGCCCGCGTCGCCCGGCAGCGGCTCGTACGGCAGCAGCTCCGGCCGCTTCGGCGGCCTGCCGTCCCCCGACGACCGGCCCGTCAGCCGCCGGCCGATCCACGGCCCCAGATACTGCCGTGCGAACCGCGCGTCCCCCGTGCGCCGCATCAGCCAGCCCACGGGCAGATCGGGTGCCAGCTCCGCGCGCCAGTCGTCCGCCGGTTCCATGCCCAGCCGCTGCCACACCGCCTCGGCGACCCTGCGGTGGCCGTCGGCGGTCAGATGCAGCCGGTCCACGTCCCACATGCGCTGCTCGCCGAGGACGCTCGCCCCGTACAGATCGACCACCAACGCGCCGTGCCGGGCGCCCAGCTCGTCGATGAACGAGAAAAGCCTCTCCCAGCGGGGCCGGAACCGCTCCATCACCGCACCCCGGCGGGCGGGGCTGCGCATCAGGACCAGCTGCCCGCAGGTGGGTGCGAGGCGTTCCACCGCCTCCTCCAGCTGCCCGAGGACCAGACCCGCGTCGTACTTGGGACGCAGGGTGTCGTTCAGGCCGCCGACCAGCGTCACGACGTCCGCCCGCATCGCGGCCGCGGCGTCCACCTGCTCGTCGAGGATCTGGCCGATGAGCTTGCCGCGTACGGCGAGATTCGCGTACCGGAAACCGGGCGTACGGTCGGCGAGACGGGCGGCGAGCAGATCGGCCCAGCCCCGGTACGAACCGTCCGGCTGGAGGTCGGACATCCCCTCGGTGAACGAGTCCCCGAGCGCGACCAGACTGGTGTAAGTGGCGTTCTTCTCCATGGCGTCAGCGATCGTATCGCGCGCCGGTGCCGCGCCCGGACCGGCCCTCAGGCCCCCTGCGCGTGCCTCCCGACCAGCTCGCGCAGCACGTCCTCCATCGTCACCAGACCCTCCAGCTTGCCGTCCTCGTCCAGCACGGCGGCCAGATGCGTACGGCTGCGGCGCATCGCCGTCAGGACGTCGTCCATCGGGGTGTCCGCCCGCACCTGGGCGATCGCCCGCATCCCGGCCACCTCGAACGCCTCGTCGCGCGGCATCGCGTCCAGGGCGTCCTTCACATGCAGATAGCCGAGGATCCGCCGGGACTCGTCCACCACCGGGAAACGGGAGAACCCGGACTCCGCCGCCAGCGCCTCCAGCTCCTCGGGAGTGATCCCCACCCGCGCCGTCACGACCCGCTCCAGCGGCATGACCACGTCCCGCACCGGCCTGCGCCCCAGCTCCAGCGCGTCGTGCAGCCGCTCGGCGGCGCGGTCGTCGAGCAGCCCCGCGTCACCGGCGTCCGTGACCATCCGGGCCAGCTCGGCGTCGGTGAACGTCGCCGACACCTCGTCCTTGGTATCCACGCGCAGCAGCCTCAGCAGCACATTGGCGAACGCGTTGACCGTGAAGATCACCGGTCGCAGCGCGCGGGCCAGTCCCACCAGCGCCGGGCCGAGGATCAGCGCCGTACGGACCGGTTCGGCCAGGGCGATGTTCTTGGGCACCATCTCGCCGAGCAGCATGTGCAGATACGTCGCCACGGCGAGCGCGATGACGAACGAGACGGGGTGCACCACCCCGTGCGGCACGCCCACCGCGTCGAAGACGGGCTCCAGCAGATGAGCGATGGCGGGCTCGGCGACGATGCCCAGCACCAGCGTGCACAGCGTGATGCCGAGCTGCGCGGCGGCGAGCATCGCCGACACGTGCTGGAGCCCCCACAGGACGCTGCGCGCCCGCCGGTCGCCCTCCTCGGCGGCGGGCTCGATCTGGCTGCGGCGGACCGAGATCAGGGCGAACTCCGCGCCGACGAAGAAGGCGTTCACGACCAGGGTCAGCAGGCCGACGAGCAGTTGGATCGCGATCATCGTCCCGCCCCCCTGCCGTGGTCCTCGTCCGTGTCCTCTTCGCCGCGGGGCCTCGGCAGGGGCGCGTGCAGCAGTACGCGGGCGGCGCGCCGCCCCGACGCGTCGACCACGTCGACACGCCAGCCGCCCAGTTCCACGCGGTCGCCCTCGACGGGAATCCGCCCCAGCTCCGTGGCGACGAGCCCGGCCAGCGTCTCGTACGGCCCTTCGGGCGCCCGCAGCCCAATGTCCCACAGCTGGTCGAAGCGCGTGGCGCCGTCGGCCGACCACAGATCGCGGCCGTCGGCGTCCTCCCCGGCACGGGCCAGGTCCGACGTCTCGTGCGGGTCGTGCTCGTCGCGCACCTCGCCGACGACCTCCTCGACGATGTCCTCCAGCGTCACCACACCGGCGGTGCCGCCGTACTCGTCGATCACGACCGCCATGGTGCGGCTGCCGGAGAGCCGGTCCAGCAGGCGGTCCACGGTCAGCGACTCCGGTACGAGCAGGGGCTCACGCATCACCTCGGACACCCTCGTACGGCCGCGGCGCGCGTCGGGGACCGTCAGCACGTCCTTGATGTGGGCGACGCCCACGACGGTGTCGAGGCTGTCGTGGTAGACGGGGAAGCGGGAGAGTCCGGTGGCGCGGGTGGCGTTGGCGACGTCCTCGGCGGTGGCCTGCAGGTCGAGCGCGGTGACCTGCACGCGCGGCGTCATCACGTTCTCCGCGGTCAGCTCGGCGAGATTGAGGGTCCGCACGAACAGCTCGGCGGTGTCCGCCTCCAGCGCGCCCTCCTTGGCGGAGTGCCGGGCGAGGGCGACCAGCTCCCGCGGGCCGCGGGCGGAGGCCAGTTCCTCGGTGGGCTCCAGGCCCAGGCGCCGTACGAGACGGTTCGCCGTGTTGTTGAGATGGCTGATGAACGGCCGGAAGGCCCCGGTGAAGACCCGCTGCGGCGTGGCGACAACCTTGGCGACCGCGAGCGGCGAGGAGATGGCCCAGTTCTTGGGGACCAGCTCGCCCACGACCATCAGGACGACCGTCGACAGGGCCGTACCGATGACCAGCGCCAGCGACGACGCCACGGACGGTGAGAAGCCGATCGCCTCGACGGGGCCGCGGATCAGCTTCGCCACGGACGGCTCGGCGAGCATGCCGACGACCAGATTGGTCACCGTAATGCCCAACTGGGCGCCCGAGAGCTGGAAGGTGAGGCTGCGTACGGCCTTCATGGCACTGGCAGCGCCACTCTCGCCGCGCTCGACCGCCCGTTCGAGGTCGCCGCGCTCGACCGTCGTCAGGGAGAACTCGGCGGCGACGAAGGCCCCGCAGGCGAGCGCGAGCAGCACCGCCACGAGGAGCAGGAGCACTTCGGTCATCGGGTCGTCACCTCCGTCCCATGGTCGGTCAGGGGGCGGCGGGCGGCGCGATATCCGCGGCTGTCGGTGGGGCCGTCGGTGGTGCGAATGCGGGGAGGCTCGCCCATGGGCGGACGCTCACACCTCTCGGTCGTCGGCGGTCGGGGCCACGCCCGGTGTCCGTCCCCGGGCGAGCGGCCCATGCTAG
>NZ_JARJHW010000288.1:0-5820 GCF_040560175.1 Streptomyces panacea | reverse complement strand
GGCTCCGGAAGGACGACGCCGGGTCGGGCACGCACGACACGACGCCTCCGTCGCCGCCCGGCACCGACGTGGCTTCTCCGCTCGTCCGGTGACGGCCCTGCCCGCGCGCCCGCCTACGCTGGGGCGATGAACGACGTCGATCCCACGAGCGCCCTGCGGCTGTGGCACGAGACCGCCCCCGGCGCCGTGGTGCTCGACGGCTTCCACGCGCTGAAGCACGCGCTGCGGTTCGGGGCGGACGTGCGGATCGCCGTCACCAGCGACAAGGAGTCCGTCCTCGCCCTCGCGGCCGAACTCGCCGACGACCTGACCGGCACACTCCGGCGGTCCCTCGTCGAGGTGCCGGCCGACGACCTGCGGGATCTGCTGCCGAAGGCGCACCCGACGCGGGTGGCGGCCCTGGCGGTCAGGCGCGGGCGTACGGAGAACCTGGCCGAGCTGGCGGCGGCGCCCCGGCGCTCGCCGGTCGTCGTCCTCGACAATCCGCGCAACCTCGGGAATGTCGGGGCCGTGGTGCGGCTCGCGGCCGGCTTCGGGGCGACCGGGGTGGTGACCACCGGGGATCTCGACCCGTGGCATCCGAATGTCGTCCGCGCGGGCGCCGGGCTGCATTTCGCCACCGTCGTGGAGCGGCTGTCCCCCGACGCGTTCCCACCGGGCCCGCTCTACGCCCTGGATCCCGAGGGCGACGACATCCGGTCGGTGACGCTCCCCGACGACGCGCTGCTCGCCTTCGGCTCCGAGCGGCACGGGCTCTCCGCCGAACTGCGGGAGCGGGCCGACACGCTGCTGGCGCTGCCGATGCGGCCCCAGGTCTCCAGCTACAACCTCGCCACCAGCGTGGCCATGACGCTGTTCCACTGGGGCGGCCCGAACTGACCCGCGCCCGGCCGCGGTCGGACGGCCGGACGCGGGTGCGAGCGCGGGAGGTACGGGGTGGTGCGAGCGCGGGTGTCACGCCTGGCGGCGGACCTCCACCGTACGGAAGCGGTTGGCCACGAACGCCGCGTCGCACAGCGCCGCGTTCGCCGCCGGATTGCCGCCGGAGCCGTGGAAGTCGGAGAAGGCCGCTGTCTGGTTCACATAGACGCCGCCCGTCAGATTCAGGGAGAGCTGGGCCAGCTCCTCCAGACAGACGTCCTCCAGGGCACGCTCGGTGTCCGCCGACGTCGTGTACGCCCCGACGGTCATCGCGCCCTTGTCGCGCACCGTACGGCGCAGCAGCTCCAGCGCCTCCTCGGTCGACTCCACGGCGACCGCGAACGAGACCGGGCCGAAGCACTCGGCGAGATACGGCGCCTCGGAGCCGTTCGCCCCCTCCGCCGCGTCCCACTGCTTGCGTGAGCCGTCGGACTTGACGATGACCGGTGTGCGGACCACCGCGTCGGGGAAGTCCGGGTTGGCGATCACGCGCGAGGCGAGCGCCACGTCGCCCAGCGAGGCGGCGGCGTCCAGCCGTCCCTTCACGTCCGGGTTGACCAGGGCGCCGAGCAGGCCGTTGGCGCGGGCGTCGTCGCCCAGCAGGCCGCTCACCGAGGCCGCCAGGTCGGCGACGACCTCGTCGTACGACTTCGGGCCCGCGTCCGTGGAGATGCCGTCGCGCGGGATGAGGAGATTCTGCGGGGTCGTGCACATCTGGCCGCTGTAGAGCGAGAGCGAGAAGGCCAGATTGGCGAGCATGCCCTTGTAGTCGTCGGTGGAGTCCACGACGACCGTGTTGACGCCGGCCTTTTCCGTGTAGACCTGCGCCTGGCGGGCGTTGGTCTCCAGCCAGTCGCCGAAGGCGGTGGACCCGGTGTAGTCGATGATCTTGATCTCGGGCCGTACGGCCAGGGTCTTCGCGATGCCCTCGCCGGGGCGCTCGGCGGCCAGCGCGACCAGATTCGGGTCGAAGCCGGCCTCGGCGAGCACCTCGCGGGCCACCTTCACCGTGAGCGCGAGGGGCAGCACCGCGCGCGGGTGCGGTTTGACGAGGACCGGATTGCCGGTGACCAGCGAGGCGAACAGGCCCGGATAGCCGTTCCACGTCGGGAAGGTGTTGCAGCCGATCAGCAGTGAGATGCCGCGCGGCGCCGCCGTGAAGGATTTCCGCAGCTCCAGGGGGTCGCGCTTGCCCTGGGGCTTGGACCAGTCGGCGTCGTAGGGCGTGCGGGTCTGTTCCCCGTACGCGTACGCCACCGCCTCCAGACCGCGGTCCTGGGCGTGCGGTCCGCCCGCCTGGAACGCCATCATGAACGCCTGTCCGCTCGTGTGCATCACGGCGTGGGCGAACTCGTGGGTCCGGGCGCTGATCCGGGCCAGGATCTCCAGGCTGACCAGAGCGCGTGTCTCGGGCCCCGCCGCGCGCCAGGCGCTCATGCCCGCGCGCATGGCGGGCAGCAGGACATCCACGTCGGCGTGCGGATACTCGACGCCGAGCTCCGGGCCGTACGGCGAGACCTCGCCGCCCGTCCAGCCGTCGGTGCCCGGCTGGTCCAGGTCGATACGGGTGCCGTGAAGGGCCTTGAACGCGGCCAGGCCGTCGGCCGGCGCGCTCTCGCCGTACGCCTTCGGGTGCTCGGGGTGCGGCGACCAGTAGGCACGCGTGCGGATCGCGTCGAGGGCCTGGTCGAGCGTGGGCCGGTGCTTCTCGTTGAGCTGCTGGGGGCTGAGCTGGGCGGCCATGACTGACCAACTCCTCTTCGAGCTGGGCGGGACAGGGACATGAGCGACAAGGGGACATGGGGAACGGACAGAGTTAGAGTAACCGAACGATCGGTCGGGACAAGGGGGGCTGTGGAAAACCCGCGCTTTCCGGCCGTATTCACCGCCGCCCGGCCCACCGGCGCGGAGGGTGTCGTTCCGGTCAGTTCCGGCTGATCGCCACCCGAGACCGGCCGCCTTGGGGAGGTCCCGTACCGCGGCGGAAGTCCATACAGGAGGATCGGGTTCATGACTGCAATCGAGCGCTCCCGCGTCGTCGCGGTGGTCGGCACCGGCACGATGGGACAGGGAATCGCCCAGGTGGCTCTCGTCGCCGGCCATCCCGTGCGCCTCTACGACGCCCTGCCCGGCCGCGCCCAGCAGGCGGCCGAGGCCGTCGGGGCCCGGCTGGACCGCCTGACGGAGAAGGGCCGGCTGGACGCGGCGGCCCGCGACAGCGCCAAGGCCCGGCTGCTCCCGGCCACGGCACTGTCCGAACTCGCCGACGCCGCGCTCGTCGTCGAAGCCGTCCTGGAACAACTGACGGTCAAACAGGAGCTGTTCAGGGCGCTGGAGGACATCGTCGGCGACGACTGCCTGCTCGCCACCAACACCTCCTCCCTCTCCGTCACGGCCGTCGCCGGCGCCCTGCGCCGCCCCGGACGCTTCGTCGGCCTGCACTTCTTCAACCCCGCCCCCCTCCTGCCGCTGGTCGAGGTCGTCAGCGGCCACGCGACGGACGAGGCGACGGCCACGCGCGCGTGGGCGACAGCGGCGGCGTGGGGCAAGACCCCGGTGCGCTGCGCCGACACCCCGGGCTTCGTCGTGAACCGCGTCGCCCGCCCCTACTACGCCGAGGCGCTGCGTCTGTACGAGGAGCGGGCTGCCGACCCCGCGACCATCGACGCCGTCCTGCGCGACTGCGGCGGCTTCCGGATGGGCCCCTTCGAGCTGACCGATCTCATCGGCCAGGACGTGAACGAGGCGGTCACCCGCTCCGTCTGGGAGTCCTTCTTCCAGGACGCCAGGTTCACCCCCTCCCTCGCCCAGCGGCGCCTCGTGGAGTCGGGCCGGCTCGGCCGCAAGTCGGGCCGGGGCTGGTTCAGTTACGAGGACGGCGCCCCCGCGCCCGTACCGGACACCGCGCCGCCCGCCGACCCGCCGTCGTCCGTCGTCGTCCAGGGCGAGCTGTTCGTGGCCGCGGCGCTTCCCGGGCTGATCGAAGAGGCCGGGATCGAGGTCATACGCAAGGACGACGCCGTCCCCGGACTCCCCGGCTGGCTCGAACTGCCTTGCGGCACCCGGCTGTTCCTCACGGACGGTGAGGCGGCGGACAGCTTCGACCCGCCACTGATCCACTTCGACCTCGCGCTCGACTACCGCACCGCGACCCGGATAGCCGTCGCGCCGTCCGCCGCGGTGCCCGAGGAATCGGTGCGCACGGCCGTCGGGCTCTTCCAGGCGCTCGGCAAGCAGGTCAGTGTCATCGCCGACGTCCCCGGCATGATCGTGGGACGTACGGTCGCCATGCTCGTCGACTTCGCGCTCGACGCCGAGGCACGCGGCGTGGCGTCCGCCGAGGACATCGACACCGCGATGCGGCTCGGGGTGAACTACCCGCGCGGGCCGCTCGACTGGGGCGCCGAGCTGGGAGCCGACCGGACGCTCTATCTGCTGGAGCGGCTGCACGAGGAGTATCCGTCCGGCCGGTACGCCGCCTCACAGGCGCTGCGCCGTCTCGCCGCCGCCGAGGCCGCGTCGGAAGGAGCGGGCTCATGACGACCGCCAAGCGGGACACGTACACCCCCGAGACACTGCTGACCGTCGCCGTCGGCGTCTTCAACGAACGCGGCTACGACGGCACGTCCATGGAGCATCTGTCGAAGGCCGCCGGTATCTCCAAGTCCTCGATCTACCACCACGTGGCGGGCAAGGAGGAACTGCTGCGCCGTGCGGTCAGCCGCGCCATCGACGGTCTCTTCGGGATCCTCGACGAGCCGGGCGCCGGGCGCGGCCGGGCCATCGAGCGGGTCGAGTACGTGACGCGCCGCACCGTCGAGGTCCTGATGGCGGAGCTGCCCTACGTGACCCTGCTCCTGCGGGTGCGGGGCAACACCAGGACCGAGCGCTGGGCCATGGAGCGGCGGCGTGAGTTCGACCTGCGGGTCGCCGATCTGCTCAAGGCGGCGGCGACCGACGGCGACCTCCGGGCGGACATGGACATCCGGCTGGCGACGCGGCTGCTCTTCGGCATGATCAACTCGCTGGTGGAGTGGTATCGGCCGCAGGCGGCCGGCGGCTACGACAGTGACCAGGTGGCCGAGGCGGTCGTACGGATGGCCTTCGACGGCCTTCGTACGGAACCCTCCTAGGCCCTGCACTCGGGCCCGGCCCCCCCACGCCCCCCCGGCGCCGTCTCAGGGCGCGGGCGGGGCCTTCGGGTCGAGGTCGGTCTCCTCGAAGACCAGCAGGGTGCGGGTGGACAGCACCTCGGGGATCGACTGGAGCCGCGTCAGCACCAGCTCACGCAGCGTCCGGTTGTCCGGCGCGTGGACCAGCAGCAGCACGTCGAAATCGCCGCTGACCAGCGCGATGTGTGTGGCGCCCGGCAGCTCCTGGAGCTGTTCGCGCACGGTGCGCCAGGAGTTCTGCACGATCTTGAGCGTGATGTAGGCGGAGGCGCCCTGACCTGCCCGTTCGTGGTTGATCCTGGCGCCGAACCCCCGGATGACACGATCCTCGATGAGCCGGTTGATCCGGGCGTAGGCGTTGGCGCGCGAGACATGGACGCGCTCGGCCACCGACCGTATCGAGGCACGGCCGTCCGTCTGGAGGATGCGCAGGATGTCCCGGTCGATCGCGTCCAGCGGCCGGGGCGGGGGCTCCTGCCCGGTCCGCTCCCGGTCCTCGGCCATTTGTTCAGCCGTCATGTCCCCCACCTCTCCGCTCTTGGACGCCTTGTGCCCATTCCAGGCTGTGCAGAACCGTTTGTCCACAGGCTGAAGGCGCCAGTAGCCAAATTGGCGCGGCGACCGAACAATCGGTAGGTGAGGCGCACCACATCTCCGCGCGCCGCCCATGCCCGCTCCCATGAGGAGGTGCACGCGTTGAAGAAGAGCAGCACGACGGTCCAGGAGC
>NZ_JARJHW010000287.1:0-5822 GCF_040560175.1 Streptomyces panacea | reverse complement strand
CCATCGTCATCGCAGTCGCCTTCACCTTCACCTTCACCGTCGCAGTCGCCGTCGCCGTCGCCGTCGCGGAGCGTTCAGCGGCGCGCCGAGCACGGGCCGACTCCCTTCGTCGATCTCAGCCGCGCCGAGTGGAGCGCGCTGCGCGACAAGACACCCCTGCCGCTCAGCGCCGAGGAGGTCGAGCGGCTGCGCGGGCTCGGGGACGTCATCGATCTGGACGAGGTGCGGGACGTCTATCTGCCGATCTCCCGGCTGCTCAACCTGTACGTGCAGGCCACCGGCCAACTCCGCGGCGCGCTCAACACGTTCCTCGGGGAAGCGGGCAACGGCCACGGCGCCCAGCGCGGCACCCCCTTCGTCATAGGAGTCGCCGGGAGCGTGGCCGTCGGGAAGTCGACCGTCGCACGGCTCCTCCAGGCACTGCTCGCCCGCTGGCCCGAGCACCCGCGCGTGGAGCGCGTGACCACCGACGGGTTCCTGCTGCCGATGAAGGAGTTGCAGGCGCGCGGTCTGATGTCGAGGAAGGGCTTCCCGGAGTCGTACGACCGCCGGGCGCTGACCCGCTTCGTCGCCGACATCAAGGCCGGCAAGGACGAGGTGACCGCGCCCGTCTACTCGCATCTGAAGTACGACATCGTGCCGGACGAGAAGCTGACCGTACGGCGCCCCGACATCCTCATCGTCGAGGGCCTCAACGTCCTCCAGCCCGCCCTCCCCGGCCAGGACGGCCGCACCCGCGTCGGGCTCTCCGACTTCTTCGACTTCAGCGTGTACGTCGACGCGCGCGCCGAGGACATCGAGAGCTGGTATCTGAACCGCTTCCGCGAGCTGCGCGAGACGGCCTTCCAGAACCCGTCCTCCTACTTCAGGAAGTACACCCAGGTCTCGGAGGAGGAAGCCCTCGACTACGCGCGCACCACCTGGCGCACCGTCAACCGCCTCAACCTGCTGGAGAACGTGGCGCCCACCCGCAGCCGTGCCACTCTGGTCGTCCGCAAGGGCGCCGACCACAAGGTCCAGCGCCTGTCACTCCGCAAGCTCTGAGAGCCACCGTGCTGCATCTGCGCCTGATCGTCCCCGCCGACCTGACCGAACAGGTCGTACGTACGGTGGAACAGACCGTCGGCACCACCCACCTCGTCGTCGTCCCCGGCGCCGCCCGTGAACCGGTGGGCGATCTCGTCCTGTGCGACGTCGCACGCGAGGCGGGCGACGGGCTCATCGCCGCGCTGCGCGGCCTCGGCCTCGACGAGCGCGGTTCGATCGCCGCCGACGAGATCGGCCTGTCCCTCTCCCGCAGCGCCGACAAGGCGGAGGACGACGCCCCCGGCGAGGGCGCCGACGCCGTGCTCTGGGAGCAGTTGGCGGACGCGACCCACGAGGAGTCCACCCTCTCGGTCACCTATCTCGCCTTCCTCACCCTCGCGACGATGATCGCCGCGTGCGGCGTGGTGCTGGACAACGCGATCCTGATCGTCGGCGCGATGGCCGTGGGGCCGGAGTTCGGCCCGCTCGCCGGGCTCTGTACGGCGGTGGTACGGCGCTCCGCGCGGCTCGCCCTGCGCGCGTTCGTCGCGGTGGTCGCCGGGTTCGCGGCGGCGATGGTGCTGACGACCGGCTTCAGCCTGCTGATGAACGCGCTCGGCCTGTTCAGCGAGTCCATGCTGAAGGCCGACCGCCCGGACACGTCCTTCATCTACGCCCCGGACCTGTTCTCGTTCGTGGTCGCGATCCTGGCCGGGGTGGCCGGCATGCTCTCCCTGACCTCGGCGAAGTCCGGCGCACTGGTCGGCGTCGCCATCTCGGTCACCACGATCCCCGCCGCCGCGAACGCCGCGGTCGCTCTCGGCTACGGGGACCTCGACCAGGTACGGGGCTCCAGCGGCCAGCTCCTGATCAACCTCGGCGGCATCGTCCTGGCGGGGACGCTGACGCTGCTGATCCAGAAGGCCCTCTGGAAGAGGACGCGCCCCTGATCCGCCGTCAGAGGCCGTAACCGAACTTCCGCGACGGACTCCCCCGGGCGCCGACCGGACGACAAGCGCGGGACCGGCCTCGCGCATACGCCGCGACGCGTCAGTCCTTCTCCGCGTTCGACAGGGCTTCGGTGATGCCGTCGTGAACGCCCCTGAGCCGGGAGTCGACCATCATGAGCGCCGCGCCGACATCGCCGGCGGCGGCGTGCTTGGGGTCGTAGGGCGATGACACGGGATTCCTCTTCAAGGGACCACGGTGGGCAACTCGGCGCATCTGTGGAGTAGTCGGCCGATGACACAGAGACCGGCGGTACTCAACAGGAACCGCTCCGCCGGACGGGCTCGCCGAGCCGCGCACGGCTCCGCTCGTCCAGCGCAGGCGCCTCCCCCATCAGCCTGTCGGCCCGCCCGCCGTCCGCCCGGCCCTCACCGGCCCGCTCATCGCCTGACCGCTGTACGGGCCGGGACGACGACCACATGGCGATGTCACCGGCGGCGAGCCGGCTCGTCCGGCGCCTCTGCGAGATGCCCATCAACCCGCCGAGAATCAGGGTCAGTTCATAGGTCTCGGGGTCAGCCCGCCGGATCAGGTCCGCGGTGCGTTCCGACCGGAGGGCCGGGAACGAGATCTTCGTCAGCTGAAGGCGCCCCAGGTCGAGAGAGCTGACGCTTCCCACGAAGTCGGAGGCGAAATCGCTGGTGATCCGGGTCGGGGCCACGCCTTGCCCGACGACCTCCCGCCACCAGTCGAACCGCTGCTCCCGCGGTAACAGCCCGGTGTCGAACTCCGTGAACGCCATCGGATCCCCCCACACCCAGGCGGTACGTGATTGCGCGCCCAGGGTGTCCAACGGGGCCCACCGCGCGCAATCCCTCCCGGGAGCAGGGCGGGGGAAGGGGGCCGGAAACCGCCCCCGCCCCCAACTCCTCTAACCGAGCGCCGACTTCACCACGTCCGCCAGCCGACCGGCGACCGCGCGTGCCTGCTCGATGTCGGCCGCCTCCACCATCACCCGTACCAGCGGCTCCGTACCGGAGGGCCGCAACAGCACGCGGCCCGTCGAGCCGAGCTGGTGCTCGGCCTCCGACACCGCCGTGGCCAGCTCCGCCGACGTCGTGACGCGCGACTTGTCCACGTCCGGCACGTTCGTCAGCACCTGCGGCAGCCGCCGCATCACGCCCGCGAGGTCGGCCAGCGAACGGCCCGTGTCCGCCACGCGCGCCGCCAGCATCAGACCGGTCAGCGTGCCGTCGCCGGTCGTCGCGTGGTCGAGGACGATGACGTGCCCGGACTGCTCGCCGCCGAGCGCGTAACCGTGCTCCTTCATCGACTCCAGTACGTAACGGTCGCCGACCGCCGTCTCCACGAGGGTGATGCCCTCGCGCTCCATCGCGATCTTGAAGCCGAGGTTGGACATCACCGTCCCCACGACCGCGTCGCCGCGCAGCGTGCCCGCCTCGCGCATCGCGAGCGCCAGTACGGCCAGGATCTGGTCGCCGTCGACCTCCTCGCCCGCCGCGTCCACGGCCAGGCAGCGGTCGGCGTCGCCGTCGTGGGCGATGCCGAGGTCCGCGCCGTGCTCGACGACGGCGGCCTTCAGCAGTTCCAGGTGGGTGGAGCCGCAGCCGTCGTTGATGTTCAGGCCGTCCGGCTCGGCGCCGATCGTGATGATCTCCGCGCCGGCGCGGGTGAACGCCTCCGGCGACACGCGGGCCGCCGCGCCGTGCGCCTCGTCCAGGACGACCTTGAGCCCGTCGAGCCGGTTCGGCAGCACCCCGATGAGATGCGCGACGTACTGGTCGGAGCCCTCGTCGTAGTTACGGATCCGGCCCACGCCCGCGCCGGTCGGCCGCTCCCAGGGGGCACCCGTGCGGTGCTCGTCGTACACGGCCTCGATGCGGTCCTCCAGCTCGTCGGCCAGCTTGTGGCCGCCGCGCGCGAAGAACTTGACGCCGTTGTCCGGCATGGCGTTGTGGCTCGCGGAGAGCATCACGCCGAGGTCGGCGCCCAGCGCCCCGGTGAGATACGCCACCGCGGGGGTGGGCAGCACACCGACGCGCAGGACGTCCACGCCCGCGCTCGCGAGACCCGCCACCACGGCGGCCTCCAGGAACTCACCCGACGCACGGGGATCACGCCCGACCACCGCCGTCGCCCGATGGCCCTCGAACGTGCCCGCCTCGGCGAGTACATGCGCCGCCGCGACCGAGAGGCCGAGCGTCAGCTCCGCCGTCAGATCCGCGTTGGCGATGCCGCGCACGCCGTCCGTGCCGAAGAGTCGTCCCACAGCTGTCCCTCCGAAAAATCCTCAGAAAATGCCCAGAAGAGCTTGGCCAAGATCATCCAAGGAGAACACGGGGATTGCCCGAGAGATCGTCCAGGGGATCAGGAAAGCTCGGAAAACGAACGCCCCGGCAGCACAGAGTGCCGCCGGGGCGAACATATGCCATACATACGCCGTGCGCCCGTAAGGGCCATGGCGCGGTAGGGCCGAGCGAGCGTTTAGCGCTTGCTGTACTGCGGCGCCTTGCGGGCCTTCTTGAGACCGGCCTTCTTGCGCTCGACCGCGCGGTCGTCGCGGCTCAGGAAGCCGGCCTTCTTCAGCGGGGCGCGGTTGTTGTCCACGTCCGCCTCGTTCAGCGAGCGGGCCACACCGAGGCGCAGCGCGCCGGCCTGGCCGGAGACGCCGCCACCCGAGATACGGGCGATGACGTCGTAGCGGTTGTCGAGCTCAAGCACCTTGAAGGGCTCGTTGACAGCCTGCTGGTGGACCTTGTTCGGGAAGTAGTCCTCGAGCGAACGCCCGTTGATCTTCCACTTGCCGGAGCCCGGAACGATCCGGACGCGGGCGATGGCGTTCTTACGACGGCCCAGGCCGGCGGCCGGCTGGGGGTCGCCGAAGCGGGAAGCCAGCGACTCGGAGGTGTACTCGCCCTCGACGGGGGTCTCCGACTCGAAGGTCGTCACCTCGGCGAAGGTCTCCTCCGCCTCGGGGGCGTCCACGGGGGTCTCTGCAGTGGTCTCGGCCACGATGTTCCTCAGATTTCTTTTCGTCTTAGGCGGTGGCCGGAATTACTGCGCGACCTGGGTGATCTCGAACGGAACCGGCTGCTGGGCAGCGTGCGGGTGCTGGTCGCCCGCGTAGATCTTCAGCTTCGAGAGCATCTGACGGCCCAGGGTGTTCTTGGGAATCATGCCCTTGATGGCCTTTTCCACGGCCTTCTCGGGGTTCTTCGCCAGGAGCTCGTCGTAGCGGACGGAACGCAGACCACCCGGGTAACCGGAGTGGCGGTACGCCATCTTCTGGGTCTTCTTGTTGCCGGAGAGGTGGACCTTCTCGGCGTTGATGATGACGACGAAGTCGCCCATGTCCATGTGAGGGGCGTAGATCGGCTTGTGCTTGCCCCGGAGGAGGTTCGCTGCCGTAGTCGCCAGACGGCCCAGGACGATGTCCTGCGCGTCGATGATGTGCCACTGGCGCGTGACATCGCCGGGCTTGGGGCTGTACGTACGCACGGTCGTAGCCTTCGCTTCTTCAGTGAGTGGGTCCTGACAAGGCCACCCGGACGATCACGACAGCCCTGGCAGACATACGGGGACGCAACCCGTGCCTGCCGCTGGATCATCGGCCCGGTGGACCGGCGTAAGGGCCTCTCACGTGAGAATGAACAAGCCAATACGCATAACGAACCAGAAGGATACCCAGGGTGCGCCGTACGGGTCAAAACGAGGCCCCACAACGCCCGTCCGGCACCCGCGCCTTCAGCCCTTCCGGCGCCCCGCCCGCTCGGCCCGTCCGGCGTTTGAGGGCGTCCTACAGCCCGTCCGGCGCTTGAGGAGCGGGG
>NZ_JARJHW010000286.1:0-6121 GCF_040560175.1 Streptomyces panacea | reverse complement strand
CGTGGGCGGGGGCCCATTCGACGCAGCCGCCGCCGTTGCCGTTGCTGTACGTGGACTTGACCCACTGAGCGTGCGTCAGGCTGCTGCTCATGATGGAAGTGCCTCCATGACTGCTCGGATGAACGTCGCTGAGTCCTTCGGCGACAGGGCACTGGCCCTGAGCAGATCGTAGGCGCGCTGCCGGGCCCTGACGAGTGTCTTTTCCTCCAGCAGCGTGCCCGTGGAAATGCTCTCCTCGTAGGCGACTTGGGTGCCTTTTTCGAGCGTCATCAACGTCAGTGAACCGTTGGCCAAGGCATGTCCCCCGTGTGCGAACGGGAGAACCTGGACCATGCTGGTCGATGTGAGCGTCAGGTCGAGCAGCCGGGTCAGTTGAGCCCGCATGACGGCGGGGCCGCCGTACGAACGCAGCAGTACCGCCTCGTCCAGGATCGCGGAGAAATCGGGTGCCGGGTCGGCGGTGAGCAGCGCCTGCCTGCCCATTCGTGCCGCGACCAGTTCATCGATCTCGTCGTGCGTGGCCTTCGGGTTGTGGATCTCGAACAGCGCGCGGGCGTACGGCTCCGTCTGGACAATGCCCGGTACGAGTTGGCTGGCGTACTCCTGGATGACGCGCGCCCGCGCTTCGAGGTCCATCCGTCGCTGGTACTGATCCGGGTGGATCTCCTTCCGCGCCAGCGCGTACAGCTTCCTGAAGATCCCGCCCGCCCCGAACGCCGCGTCCAGGCGGTCCGGCAGATCCTCCGGGATCATCGTTTCGGCCGTTTCGAAGCGGGCCAGTGCGCTTTTCGAGTATCTGACCACCATCGCCAGGCTTTCCAGGCTCATGCCCGCTGCCTCGCGGTGGCGTCGCATTTCGGAGCCGAACAGATCGCGGGCCGAGCGTTCCGGTGAAAGCTCGCGCGGTCGTGGTGCCATCGGCGAACCCCTTATCCCCGTAGTCGTGTTGGGAGACAAACGACTTCTGATCGTACGCGTGACGACCGATTCTTGATGCACAGACGGTAATGACGCGATGACGGAAGGCGCACCTCTCCATGTGCGAACAGGGACTCGAAGGGTCCGCCCCAACACACCCCGGTACGGCCGAACTTGAAGCCGTCATCCACGCCGGAGGCTTCTGGCGGCTCGTGCCCGAGGGTGTGCCGCGCGTCTATGACCCCGTCACCCGAGAGCTGTTGGAGCGCGTGCTCCACCGACTGAGGCGAGGTACGGAATGACGCAGAGCGACGCCCGCAGGCAACTGGCGCGGCTGACGGAGCGGTTCGGTACGGACGGCGTCCTGGTGGTCCGTACGGACGGCCGCCGTTCCGAGGAGCCCGTGCTCCCCGGGGACGCCGTCCATCGCTGGCCGCCGTGCGAGTGCGGGCACTCGCTGTGCCCGGACTACCGGCCGCCGGGGGACCTTTCAGACGGTACGTAGTGCCAGGAGCGTTCGCCAGGGTGGCGGGGAGACCGGTCCAGCGTTCGGCATCTGGGACCACGAATCGCGCCAACCGCTACTGGAGAGGAGTTTCCCCGCCTTCGGTTGTCTCGACCCGCACGATGCGCAACCCCAGTTCGCCGAGGCGCTCAACGGCCCAAGCCACGGCCTCTTCCAACTGGGGAGCCCGCACTGCGCAGGGGAAACGCGTGCCTTGCTGATCCTGCTCCCAGCCGACCTGACCGCCGGCGAGGACGTCGTCGTGGTCGAAACAGTCGGACTGCTCCCGCGTCGGCTCGTGCTCGGGGTACATGACGAACGACCACTCACGCACAGCTGCTGTGCCGACGGGTGAATTCATCGACCTTCTTCCCCTCCGTACCTGGACTCGTCGGTGTGCTCCACACCTTCGTGCTGGCAGAACACGGGCAGCAGACCACGTAACCCCAACGGTGACCATTCTGGTCCCGCTTGACCTTGAGGCCGGCCATCTCCGCCCGCCGCAGAGCCGCTTCGACATCCGCCTTCGGGTGCCGATCACCTTTCATGAAGTAATCACCTCCAGGCATCTTGCAACGCGGTGCAGCGCAATAGGGCACGGGCTCGGGGAGCGATTGTGGCTGCAAGGCGCGGGGGTACGTTCCACGACCCCATGGGCACGGCGACGCGAGCGGGCTCGCTCCGGCGCGCGAGGAACGCGGGGAGAGCGGCCCCGGTATTCCGCACGACGGCCCGTCGTCAGGCGATCTTCGCGCCGTACACGTGGTCCACCGTCATCGTCATCAGGACGCGGCGGTCCGCGACCATCACCGAGCGGTACTCGTCCCAGTCCGGGTGCTCCCCGGAGGCGTGGCGGTAGTAGTCGACCAGGGCCTCGACCTCCGGGCCGTGCGGGTCGGTGCCGGGGCCGGTGAGGGTGACCCGGCCCTCGGCCGTAGCCCAGGACCAGCCGTCGGGGCTGGTGACTTCCAGGGCCGCCCGGGGGTCACGCCGCAGGTTCGTCGTCTTCGCCCGGCCCTCCGTCATCGATACGTAGAGGACGCCGGCCTCCTCGTCGTAGAAGGGCATCACGGGGGACAGCTGGGGCAGGCCGTCCGACTTGATCGTGGCGAGGACGCCGAGGCGGCTCGCCGCGAGGAGCGTGCGCGGGTTGAACGGTGTCGTGGTGGTCATGTACGGCTCCAATGAATGACGGGCTGTCGGCTATTCCCGTGCCCCCTCGGGCTTGCGGAAGAGTTCGATCATCGCCGCGTAACCCTCGGCGCCGTGACCGTCCGCCACGGAACGTTCCGCCAGGGCCTTGAGGAATTTGGGGAATTCGGCGTTGACGCCGAGGAATTCACTCTCGTCGACGAGGTGGTCCATCGAGGCCAGATGGGTGTTCAGGGTGGCATCGGGGGCGGGATACTCGCCTTTGTCGATCTGCTCCGCGTAGCCGGGGACCCATTCCGCGAGCATCTTTATGCTCTTGGCCGCGAGCGGCGCGAACGCCCCCGCGTTCACCCCCGCCGCGCCGAGCACGGCGGCGCCCTGGAGGAAGCTGTTCAGGACGCCCCACATCAGGCCCAGCACCGCCACGTCGTGCAGCGACGTCAGACCGTGGTCGTCGCCGAGGTGGTCCGTGGCCCCGCCGAGAACCTTGAGGGACGGCTCGTGTGCCTCGAAGGCCGCGCGCGGCCCGCTGTAGAGGATGACGGCGTCCGCCGTGCCGACGCCGCCCGGGTCGGTCAGGATCGCGCCGTCGAGATACGCGGCGCCGTGCGCCGCCGCCCACTTGGCCGTCTCGCGGGCGCCCTCGGACGTGCCCGAGGTCAGATTCACCAGGACCCGGCCGTCGAGTACGTCGCCCACCGGATCGAGCAGCGCGTGCACGGCGTCGTAGTCCAGGACGCAGACGACGACCAGCGGGCTCGCCGCGACGGCGTCGGCGACCGAGTCGGCGAGCGTGGCGCCCTTCGCGACGAGAGGGTCGGCCTTGGCCGCCGTACGGTTCCACACGGTCGTGGCGTGCCCCTCGCGCAGGAACGCCTCGGCCAGCGCCTGGCCCATCAGACCCAGGCCGATGACCGTCACGGGTGCAGCAGAGTTCATTCTTCGCTCCTCGGTATGGATCGGTGCGCGTGACAGAATCCTCAACGTTCATACCGATATGAAGGTCAAGGGGTGCCGACATGCTGATCGGGGAACTGAGCCGGCGGACGAGCGTCAACGCTCATCAATTGCGGTACTACGAAGCCCAGGGCCTGCTCGAACCGGAGCGCGGCGCCAATGGCTACCGCGAGTACGGCAGCGACGCGGTCGTGACCGTCACGCAGATCCGACGGCTGCTCGAAGCGGGGCTCTCGACCGAGGAGATCGCGTTCCTGCTGCCCTGCGCGACCGGCGCGGGGCCCGAACTCATGCCTTGCGACGACGTCTTGGTGATGCTTCGGGCGCGGCAGCGGGGACTGGACGATCACATCGACACGCTGGTCCGTTCGCGCCGGACGTTGCGGGAGTTCATCGAAGCCACCGAGCGGCAGGCGTCGCCGTACGCCCGGTCCGGGGCGTGCGACGCCTGATCGGCGGAGGCGTCGAGCGGCACCGTGCCCGGAAATCTCCCTCCACGTATGGATTACTTTGGAGCCTCCCGGACGAGGCGTTAGGTTAGGCTCGCCTAACAATTAGCCGGACTGTCGGCGTCCGGCGACGTTGTTGGCCGATCTGTCCACCCGGAGCGGTCGCTCGTACCCTGATACAGCGCGCCGCCTGCCGAGACCGGTCGATCCCCCATCCCCCAGCCGAGGTTGAAACCGTCGTGTCCGTCCAGTTCCCGCCCTCCGCCGCGCCGCTCGCCGCCCACCCCGTGGACGTCCTGCCGGCCACCGTCCGCAGCCGACTGCTGGAGTTGGCGCGCGGCGCCGAGCCCGTGTCGGCGTACGTGTACGACGGAGCGGTCGCCGCCGCGCGTGCCCGGGAGCTGCGGGCCGCGCTGCCCGACTGGGCGGCCGTCTACTACGCGGTCAAGGCCAACTCGTTCCCCGGCATCGTCCGCGCCCTCGCCCCGCACGTCGACGGCTTCGAGGTCGCGTCCGTGAGCGAGCTGGAACTCGCCCTGGCCGTCGGCGAATCGGGGGCGACACCCGCTGTCGTGGCCGCCGGGCCCGCCAAGTCCGTACCCGTCCTCACCGCCCTCGTCCGCGCCCGGGTCGAGGCCATCAACGCCGAGAGCCTGCTCGAACTCCACCGGATAAGCCGTATCGCCGTCACCGAAGGGGTCACCGCGCGCGTCGCGCTGCGCGTCAATCCGGCCGACATCCCGATCAGCGGCTCGCTCCACATGGGCGGGGCGCCCTCGCAGTTCGGTGTCGCCGAGCCCGACGTACCCGGCGTGCTCGACGCCGCCGGCAAGCTCCCCGGCCTCGACATCGTCGGCTTCCACATCCACGCCGCGTCGAACAACCTCGACGCCGACACCCATGCGGCGTACCTTCGTTGGTGCGTCGAGTGGAGCGTGGCCACGGCCGCCGAGACCGGCATCGAGCTGCGGCACGTCGACATCGGCGGCGGCATAGGCGTCGCCTTCGAGGGCGAGACGCCCTTCGACATGGCCCGGTTCGGTGAACTCGCCGCGCTCGTCGAGCCACCCGTGGGGGTGAAGGTCGTGCTGGAGCCGGGCCGGTTCCTGGTCGCGGACTGCGGCTGGTACGCGGCCGAGGTGACGGACGTCAAAGCCTCCTACGGCGAGTGGTTCGCCGTACTGCGTGGTGGAATCAACCACTTCCAGCTGCCCACCTCCTGGGACATCGTGCACAACGTCGCCGTGCTGCCCGTCGATGCGTGGGAGGCGGGCGGGGAGTGTCCGAGGCCCGCCGCGGAACAGACGCGTGTCACCGTCGTGGGCGAGCTGTGCACACCGGAGGACACCCTGCTTCGGGACGTCTTCGTCGAACGGGTGCGCGCGGGTGATCTCGTCGTCTTCCCCAACGCCGGTTCCTACGGCTGGGAGTTCGCCATGCACTCCTTCCTCGGGCACCCGGTCGCCGGGCGGCATCTGCTCTAGGGCGTGTTCCCAGGGCCCGGACCGTCCTCCCTCCCCGCCTCTTCTCCCACCCTCATACTCCGGAGCCGTTCCATGACCGTTCCCGCTGTCACGTTGCCCGCCGCCGGGCGGTCCGCGGAAGCCACCGCCGACTCCATCCTGGAGCGGCAGCGGGCCAGGGAGTCGTCCGCCCGCACGTACGCCCGTTCCTTCCCGATCGTCCCGGCCCGCGCCCACGGCATGACGATCGAGGGCACTGACGGCCGCCGCTATCTCGACTGCCTCTCCGGCGCCGGAACGCTCGCGCTCGGCCACAACCACCCCGTCGTGCGCGAGGCCATCCAGCGCACGCTTGACAGCGGGGCCCCGCTGCACGTGCTCGACCTCGCGACGCCCGAGAAGGACGACTTCACGGACGCGCTGTTCGAGACGCTCCCGAAGGCGTTCGCCGACCGCGCCCGCGTGCACTTCTGCGGGCCCGCCGGGACCGACGCCGTCGAGGCCGCGCTGAAGCTGACACAGACGGCGACCGGGCGGCGCGGGGTGCTCGCGTTCACCGGCGCGTACCACGGGATGACGGCGGGCGCGCTGGCGGCGACCGGCAGCGTGGCCGTCAGGGAGCCGGTGCAGGGCGGGGGCGCGGCGGGTGGCGAGGTGACGCGGCTGCCGTACCCGTA
>NZ_JARJHW010000285.1:0-6136 GCF_040560175.1 Streptomyces panacea | reverse complement strand
CCCACCGCCACCCACACCCGCAGCTCGGCCCGCGCGAACCGGACGATCCCGCCCCCCGCCAACGGCTCCGCACCGCGCACAGGTCCGGGCACCCTGGCCCGCTCCGCGCCCCGCGCCGGCAGATCCCGCTCGTCCGTACGCCGACGGCGCCAGGCCGACCGCACCGTCCGCATCCCCCGTACCGAACCGGCATCTTTCATCGAGCGCAGCAGTTCACGACCGTCCATGCTGCTCAGCCTGCCATCCGGCGGAGACCGAACCGGCCGCGTTCAACTCCCGTTCACCCGTGGTGCGGCCACATGTCGCCCACGCCCCGTCCAGGCGCGTCGGCGGGCGTCAGCGGGAGTCTGTCTGGTGCGAAGGACGATCACATGGCATCGTCCGTGGGAGCCGGGGCGCACCTCCACACGCGTGCGCGCGCCCCACGCACACCACGCGTCGAGCCACCCCGGGAGCCCCCGCATGACCTCAGCAGCCAGCCCAGCGCCACTGTGGCAGCCGGACGCCGACCGGATCGCGGCGGCCCACGTGACCAAGTTCCAGGCATGGGCGGCCGGGCGGTACGGGGCCCCCGCCGACGGCGGCTACGCGGCGCTGCACCACTGGTCGGTCACGGAGCTCGAAACGTTCTGGACGGCCGTCGCCGACTGGTTCGACGTACGGTTCTCCACCCCGTACGAACGCGTACTCGGCTCACGCGCCATGCCCGGCGCCGAGTGGTTCCCCGGCGCCACCCTCAACTACGCCGAGCACGCCCTGCGCACCGCCGACGACCCGGCGCGCGCCGACGAACCCGCGCTCCTGCACGTGGACGAGACCCAGGAACCCACGCCCGTCAGCTGGGCGGAACTGCGCCGCCAGGTGGGCTCACTCGCCGCCGAGCTGCGCGCCCTCGGCGTACGCCCCGGCGACCGTGTCAGCGGCTACGTCCCGAACGTCCCGCAGGCCGTCGTCGCCTTCCTCGCCGCCGCCGCCGTGGGAGCCGTCTGGACCTCCTGCGCACCGGACTTCGGCGCCCGCAGCGTCCTCGACCGCTTCCAGCAGATCGAGCCCGTCGTCCTGTTCGCCGTCGACGGCTACCGCTACGGCGGCAAGGAACACGACCGCACCGCGACCGTCGCCGAACTCCGCGCCGAACTGCCCACCCTGCGCGCCGTCGTGCACATCCCCCTCCTCGGCAACCCCGCCCCCGAGGGCGCGCTCGACTGGTCCGCCCTCACCTCCGCCGACAAGGAACCGGTCTTCGAGCAGGTCCCGTTCGCCCACCCCCTCTGGGTCCTGTACTCCTCCGGCACCACCGGCCTCCCCAAGGCCATCGTCCAGTCCCAGGGCGGCATCCTCCTCGAACACTTCAAGCAGCTCGGCCTCCACTGCGACCTCGGCCCCGACGACCGCTTCTTCTGGTACACCTCCACCGGCTGGATGATGTGGAACTTCCTCGTCTCCGGCCTGCTCACGGGAACGACGATCGTCCTGTACGACGGCAGCCCCGGCTACCCCGACACCGGAGCCCAGTGGGGCGTCGCCGAGCGGACCGGAGCCACCCTCTTCGGCACCTCGGCCGCATACGTGATGGCCTGCGGCAAGGCGGACGTGCATCCCGCCCGCGACCACGACCTGTCCAAGATCGCCTGTGTCGCCACCACCGGCTCGCCCCTGCCGCCCGACGGATTCCGCTGGCTCCACGACGAGGTCGCCGACGACCTGTGGATCGCCTCCGTCAGCGGCGGCACCGACGTCTGCACCTGCTTCGCCGGAGCCGTCCCCACGCTCCCCGTCCACATCGGCGAACTCCAGGCGCCCTGCCTCGGCACCGACCTCCAGGCCTGGGACCCGCAGGGCGAACCGGTCATCGACGAGGTCGGTGAACTCGTCGTCACCAACCCCATGCCGTCGATGCCCGTCAGGTTCTGGAACGACCCGGACGGCAGCCGCTACCACGACAGTTACTTCGACATGTACCCCGGCGTCTGGCGGCACGGAGACTGGATCACCCTCACCGACCGAGGCTCGGTCGTCATCCACGGCCGGTCCGACTCGACCCTCAACCGCCAAGGCGTACGGATGGGTTCGGCCGACATCTACGAAGCCGTGGAACGCCTCCCCGAAATCCGCGAATCCCTCGTCATCGGCCTCGAAGAACCGGACGGCGGCTACTGGATGCCACTCTTCGTCCACCTCGCCGAAGGCGCCGTACTCGACGACACCCTGCGTGCCCGGATCAAGGCCACCATCCGCCAGGAACTCTCGCCGCGCCACGTCCCGGACACGATCATCGAGATCCCGGCCGTCCCCCACACCCTCACCGGCAAGCGGATCGAAGTCCCGGTGAAGCGCCTGCTCCAGGGCACGGAGCTGGCCAAGGCGGTGAACCCCGGCTCGGTCGACAACCTCGAACTGCTGCACTTCTACGAGTCCCTGGCCCGGGAGCGTCGCGAGGCACGAGGCTAGCCGGGCCTCATTGTCAGACCCCCCGATTACTCTGAGTGAGCAGTGATCGACAGTGCTCAGGGGGAGTCATGGCGCACACCAATCGAAAGAACACCAACCGCAAGGACCGCGGCACCACCGGACGGACCGAACGGCCCGGACGGACGGGCCCGGCGGCCACGTCGAGGCGCGCACGGGGCGAACGGCGCGCGCTGCGCCGCGACGTGCCGTGCACCGTCGGGCTGCTCGCCGACGAGCAGGACCTCGCCGCCATGCGGCGCTACCGCAGCTTCACCTTCGACGACCACCGGAGGTACCTGCGACAGATCGACGGACTGCTCCGCACCCTCGCCACCGAGGGAGCGCACACCGCGGTCGCGCTCTTCGACCCGGAGGAGTTCGCCGAGTACTGCGCGGAGACCGGGCTCGACCCGGACACCGCCGTCAGCCGCAGCCGCTTCACGGCACGTATCGCGGCGACGGGCGGCGCCGTCGTCCCCTACACCGGACAGCCCGTCGAACGCCTCGTCACCAAGCTGGTGAACACCGCTGTCCGCAGGGCCACTTGGGAGTACGCCACGATGGTCCTCGCCGATCTGGGGGACTGCGCCGACTGCGGCGTGGACATCGGACGCGCCTCGTTCGACCGCGCCTCACGGCTCCTGACGCAGCTGATCGAGCGGGCCGGACCGGGCACGCACCACCTCGTCTGCAGCGTCCCGGCCCCGGACGAGCAACTCCTCGCGGCCCTCCATGTGGAACGGCCCGGCACCGGACCTGCCCTGCTCGACGCGTCCGAGAGCGCGGAGTTCGTGACCGTCCTCGCGGCGGGCATCGCACTCGACAGCCACGGGGGAGTCGTGCTCCGTACGACAGGGCCCGGCGCCCCTGACCGGCTCCACGGCTGGCGGCTCAGGGGCAGCGGCCTCGCACCGCTCAGCGAGGGTCAGGTCTTCAGCGCCTACTGCACCGACGCGGACACCGGCGAACCGCTCTCCCCGGAGCCGGGGGTGGAGTACCGCGCGGGCTTCGACCTCGGCATCGGCGACGCCGACATCCACCGCTGAAACGCGAGGAGCTTCCCGCCGCGGTGCGACGGGAAGCTCCTCGAACGCGGACCGGTCACTCGCCGGACAACACCGCCCGGGCGGCCGACCGCGCACCCTCGGCGGTGTCCGCCGCGCGCGCGGCGGAGGCGGCACGCTCGCACTGCGCCAGGGAGTACTTCGCCAGCGTCGCCCGTACGTAGGGGATCGACGCGGCGCCCATCGACAGCGACGTCACACCGAGCCCGGTGAGCACACACGCCAGCAGCGGATCGGAGGCCGCCTCACCACACACGCCACAGCTCTTGCCCTCGGCCGCGGCGGCGTCCGCCGCCATCGCCACCAGATCCAGCAGCGCGGGCTGCCACGGGTCCTGCCATCGCGCCACCGCACCCACCTGGCGGTCGGCGGCGAAGGTGTACTGCGCGAGATCGTTGGTCCCCAACGAAAGGAACTCGACCTCCTGAAGCACCGAGCGCGCCCGCAGAGCTGCCGACGGAATCTCCACCATCGCCCCGAACTTGGCGTTCAGCCCCGCCTCGCGACACGCGTCGGCGAACGCCTTGGCGTCGGTGCGGTCGGCCACCATCGGCGCCATGACCTCCAGATACACCGGCAGACCCTCGGCGGCCTTCGACAGTGCGGTGAGCTGGGTCCGCAGTACGTCCGGGTGCTCCAGCAGACTCCGCAGCCCACGCACACCGAGCGCCGGATTCGGCTCGTCGGCCGGGGTCAGGAAGTCCAGCGGCTTGTCGGCGCCCGCGTCCAACACCCGTACGACCACCCGGCCTTCGGGGAACGCCTCCAGCACCTGGCGGTAGACCGCGACCTGCTTCTCCTCCGACGGCGCCCGCTCGCTGTCGTCGAGGAACAGGAACTCGGTACGGAACAGCCCCACACCCTCGGCACCCGCCTCGACGGCCGCCGGCACATCGGCGGGACCACCGACGTTCGCCAGCAGCGGCACCTTGTGCCCGTCGGACGTCGCACCCGGCCCGGAGGAGGCCGCCAGCGCGGCCCGCCGCGCCGCGGCGGACTTCTCAAGCTCGGCACGCTTGTCGGCACTCGGCTCGACGAAGACCTCACCGGTACTGCCGTCGACGGCGACCATCGTGCCCTCGGCCAGCTCACCGGCACCGGGCAGCGCCACCACGGCGGGCACCCCCAGCTGACGCGCGAGGATCGCGCTGTGACTGGTCGGCCCGCCCTCCTCGGTCACGAAACCGAGCACCAGCGTCGGATCGAGCAGCGCCGTGTCGGCGGGAGCCAGGTCACGCGCGATCAGTACGTACGGCTCGTCGCTGTCGGGCACACCGGGCATCGGCACCCCGAGCAGCCGCGCCACGATCCGGTTCCGCACGTCGTCCAGGTCGGCGACCCGGCCCGCCAGATACTCACCGGCGCTCGCGAGCAGCGCCCGGTAGGACGCGAACGCGTCGTACACGGCACGCTCCGCGGTGCTCCCGACGGCGATACGCCGGTCCACGTCGGACATGAGCTCCGGGTCCTGGGCCATCATGGCCTGTGCTTCGAGCACCCCCTGTGCCTCACCGCCGGCCAGATTGCCCCGGGCGATCAGGTCGGCGGCCACGGCCTCGACGGCCTGGCGGGCACGCCCCTGTTCGCGCTCGGCCTCCTCGGTCGGAATCTGCTTGGCCGGCGGTTCGAGAACCGCTGTACCCATGTGCCGAACCTCGCCGATAGCCACCCCGTGGCTGACGCCGACGCCTCGCAGCGTTGTCTGCATTGCACCCGTCTCCGGTTGTGCGGCGACCGACCGGATCGCCGCGGTTGATGAACTGACCGCCGGTCATGACGGCCGGCGGCCGTGACGGCTATGTCGCGGAGGTCACTGCCAGCCGAAGAGCGCGTCGCCGGACTTCACTTCGCCGTCCTGGACGACGTCGGACAGCGCTTCGACGCTCGCGTCCAGCGCCACCACCGGGCACACCGGAGACTTCCCGGCGGCCTCGACATCGACGGGGTTCCACCGCACGACGCCCTGCCCCCGCGTCACGGTGTCCCCCTTGTTCACGAGGAGTTCGAACCCGGCGCCGTTCAGCTGGACGGTGTCGATGCCGAGGTGGGTCAGCACCCCGTGCCCCTCGGAGTCGAGGACGACGAAAGCGTGCGGATGCAGGGAGACGACGATGCCGTCGATCGGCGCGACGGCCTCGGACGGCTCGCGTACGGGATCGATCGCGGTACCGGGACCCACCATCGCGTCGGAGAACACCGGGTCCGGTACAGCCGCGAGTCCGATGGCGCGTCCAGCAAGTGGGGACGTCACGCTGGTCATGGGGAGCCTCCCAGGGGGCGGAGATTCGTCTGCCGTCGTCACTACCTGTCATGGACGACGTACCGTTCAGAAGCGTAAGTCATATGAAGTGACGGTTCCGCCCGAGAGCTGCCAGTTGGCGGGTCCCCCGACGTACCGAAAACGATTTGCCTGCCCCCGGGGCGGCATGTACTGTCGTACTCCTGCCTGGCCCTTAACCGACTTCGAGTCGGCGGTCGGCAGCACCCATCAAGTCACAAACTCTCTCGGATACGGCTTCCGCATGCCTGCGGAAGAGATGGTCAGGGAAAGCGAAAAGGCCTGATACTGTTTGAAACGTAAGGCCGAAGGGAAGCCCGGAGGAAAGCCCGAGAGGGTGAGT